>CAITJJ010000129.1 GCA_903892675.1 uncultured Hyphomicrobiales bacterium
CGATGCCCTCAAGAAGATCAAGACTGCGAATGACGACCAGAAGGTCGGCGTCGAAATCGTCCGTCGGGCGATCCAGGCCCCGGCGCGTCAGATCGCCAGCAATGCTGGTGAAGACGGCTCGGTCATCGTCGGCAAGATCCTCGAGAAGGATCAGTACTCCTACGGCTTCGACGCCCAGGCCGGCGAATACGGCAACATGGTCTCGAAGGGCATCATCGACCCGACCAAGGTCGTGCGGGCGGCGATCCAGGGCGCGGCATCTGTTGCCGGTCTCCTGATCACCACCGAAGCGATGGTCGCCGAGATCCCGGCCAAGAAGGGTGCGGGCGGCGGTGGCGGCGGCATGCCGCCGGGCATGGGTGGAATGGACTTTTAAGTCCACGCTTCTCCGAACAAATAAAGAAGGCCCGGGACATTTCCCGGGCCTTTCTCTTTGGCTAACCTGTGACCGCCGCCCCCCGAGGCCCCAGTCCAAAAGAAGTCGCCATGCATTGGCCCGCGTCGCTAGAAGACATCGGTATCGTCAATTTTGTTGCTGCTATCGCGGTGCTGGCCAACATCGCCGGTTATCTGATGAAGACGATGATCCCACTTCGGCTGATTGCCATCGTCACCAACTTCTTGTTCATCGCCTATTCAATCCTGGCCACGGTTTATCCCACCTTGGTTCTGCATATCATTCTGCTGCCGATCAATGTGGTGCGCTTCGTCCAGATGAAACGGCTGATCAGGCAGGTGAACGAAGCCGCCAATGGCGATCTGTCGATGGATTGGCTGAAGCCGTTCAGCACCGAGCGGCGCTTCGAAGCCGGTACGGTACTGTTTCGCAAGGGCGACGCGGCGACCGAATTGCACTTTGTCATTTCCGGACGCTGCCGCGTCGTCGAGCCCAATATCGAGATGGGTGCAGGCAGCGTCATCGGCGAACTCGGCCTGCTGGAGCCCGGCCGGACTCGTACCGCGACCGTGGAGTGCATCGAGTCCGTCGAAACGCTGGCGATTTCCTACGACAGTGTCATGGAACTTTATTTCCAGAATCCGACTTTCGGATTTTACTTGTTGCAGTTGTCGACAGCGCGGCTGTTCCACACCATTCGAAGCCTTGAAGAGGAAAACGCCGCGCTGCGCGTCGCTAACGCCAAGCTAAGCGCGGACTCGCCGGCATGACGGGACTCGGATCAGTGGCCACAAACAGAAACGACCACAAACGAAATGAGGCGCGGGTACATCCGCCGTCGCCTTGCATTTCATCGTGGCCGTCGGATGAGGGATCGTTAGACCGCCTCACCACTTGCATTCTACATAGACGCCAAGTGTGACTTTAAGATGACGAAAAGCTTAACGAAACCTTACATTGGTATTGGCGGCTGGACCTACGAGCCGTGGCGCGGCGTGTTCTATCCCAAGGGACTGAAGCACGCGCGCGAACTTGAATATGCTGGGCAAAAGCTGACATCGATAGAGGTCAACGGCACGTTTTATTCGACGCAATCGCCCAAGACGTTCCGCAAATGGGCATCCGAAGTTCCCGACGGTTTCGTGTTTTCCCTGAAAGGTCCGCGCTATGCGGTCAATCGCCGCGTGCTTGCGGACGCCGGCGACTCAATCAATCGCTTTCTCGACTCCGGCATTACCGAACTCGGTCCGAAGCTCGGCCCCCTGCTTTGGCAATTCGCGCCGCACAAGAAATTCGACGAGAAGGATTTCACCGCATTTATCGAGCTGTTGCCGAAAGCGTTTGACGGTCATTCCCTGCGCCACGTCGTCGAAGTGCGCAACGACACGTTCAAGACGCCCACTTTCATCGCACTCGCCCGACGGCACCACGTCGCCATTTGCTATGCCGAGCACGACAGCTATAGCGAGATCGCCGAAATCACCGCCGACTTCGTCTATGCCCGTCTGCAAAAGGGCAACGAGAAACTCAAAGCCGGCTATCCGCCGAAAGCGCTCGACGCCTGGGCCAATCGCGTCCAGACGTGGCTCAAAGGCGGCGAACCGGCAGACCTGCCGCGCATCGACAAAACCAAGCCGGAAAAGACGCCGCGCGATGTATTTCTGTATTTCATCCACGAGGCCAAGCTGCGCGCACCTGCCGCAGCGATGGCGTTGATCGAAAGGCTGAAATGATGGCGAAGACCGCGAAGAAGGCTGCGTCAAGAAAAGCGGTGACGAAGAAGGCAGCGGCGCTGTTCACGATCGGCTACGAGCAAGCGACAGTGCCCGCGGTCTTGCGCGAGCTGACCCGCGCCAAAGTAGATCTGCTGGTCGACACGCGGGCGGTCGCGGCATCGCGCCGCGCCGGCTTTTCCAAGAAAGTGCTTGCCGCGTCGCTCGACGAGCAAGGCATTGATTACCTGCACCTTCAAAAACTCGGCACGCCGGCGGAAGGCCGCGAAGCGGCCCGGGCCGGTCACCTAGATACGCTGTGGCGTATCTACGCCAAACACATCAAAACGCACGACGCCCAGGCCGCGCTCGATGAACTGCTGACGCTGATCAAGTCGGGAAAGCGCGTCGCCCTGCTCTGCTATTGCCGCGACCCGCGCGCCTGCCACCGCGACCGCATCGTCGCGGCTGTGAAAGAGCGCATGCGGGTCAAGGTCGACGACCTGATCCCCACCCTGTTATGAAGCGGGCCGATTGATCTAGATCAAGGCCAACGGTTGCGCGAGTTACCATCCTCCCCGGACCATAAAATACGCTCGGTTTTCGGGGAAGAAACATGCTCGACGTCACGCGCCAGCCGGATGCCGCGGTCAAGGATATCCGCAATTTCATCGCCGGCTATTTCGTCGCAGCCGCAAGCGGCAAAACCTTCGACAAGTATTCTCCCGTGACCGGCGCCTTGATCGCCCGCATCTGCGAAGCCGGCAAGAGCGAAGTCGATGCCGCGGTGAAAGCCGCGCGCGCCGCCTTGCACGGCCCCTGGGGGGCGCTGACTTTGGCCGCGCGCGCCGACATGCTTTACGCGGTGGCCAACGAAATCAACAAGCGCTTCGACGAATTCTTAGAAGCCGAGGTCGCCGACACCGGCAAGCCGCTGTCGCTCGCCCGCCACCTCGACATTCCGCGCGGCGCCGCCAACTTCAAGGTATTCGCCGACACGATCAAGAATGCGTCGACCGAATTCTTCGACATGGCGACGCCGGATGGCGCAGGCGCCATCAACTACGCGCTGCGCCGCCCCATTGGCGTCGTCGGCGTGGTGTGTCCGTGGAATCTCCCGCTGTTGCTGATGACCTGGAAGGTCGCCCCCGCGCTCGCCTGCGGCAACACCGTCGTGGTCAAGCCGTCCGAGGAAACGCCGCAGACCGCGACCTTGCTCGGCGAGGTCATGAATACGGTCGGTGTGCCGAAGGGCGTATACAACGTCGTGCACGGCTTCGGTCCGGATTCGGCCGGCGAATTCCTCACGCGTCACCCGCAGGTCAACGCCATTACTTTCACCGGCGAAACGCGCACCGGCGCGGCGATCATGAAGGCCGCCGCCGACGGCGCCCGCCCGGTGTCACTCGAAATGGGCGGCAAAAATCCGGCGATCATTTTTGCCGATTGCGATCTCGAGGCGGCGCTGGAGGGCACCATGCGCTCGTGCTTCGCCAATGCCGGGCAGGTTTGCCTCGGCACCGAGCGGGTTTTCGTTGAGCGGCCTTTGTTCGACACATTCGTCGCTGCGCTGAAAGAGCGCGCCGAGAAACTGAAAATCGGCGCGCCGGAAGATGCCACGACCACCATGGGTCCGCTGATCAGTCAGGAACACCGCAACAAGGTTCTCTCTTATTACGCCAAGGCGGTCACTGAGGGCGCGACGGTCGTCACCGGCGGCGGCGCACCAAAAATGCCCGAGGCGATGGCGAAAGGCGCCTTTGTGCAGCCGACGATCTGGACCGGCCTGCCCGACACGGCCGTCACGGTCACGGAGGAAATCTTCGGACCGTGCTGCCATATAGCGCCGTTCGACAGCGAAGACGAAGTCATCACGCGCGCCAATGCGCTCGACTATGGGCTGGCTGCTTCAGTGTGGACCACGAACCTCACGCGCGCGCACCGCGTCGCCGGCCGCATCGAAGCCGGCATCGTATGGGTCAATAGCTGGTTCCTGCGCGACCTGCGCACGCCATTTGGCGGCACCAAGCAATCTGGCATCGGCCGCGAGGGTGGCGTGCATTCGCTCGCCTTCTACACCGAACTGACCAACGTCTGCATAAAGCTATAAGGACATCGAACATGGCAACCATCATCGGCGCAGTCGCGGCCTCGCATACCCCAACCATCGGCTTCGCCTATGATCGCCACAAGGAGAACGATCCGGTCTGGAAGCCGATCTTCAACGACTTCAAGCCGGTGCAGCAATGGCTCGCCGACAAGAAGCCGGATGTGCTGTTCGTCATCTATAACGACCACGTCACCTCGTTCTTCTTCGATCATTACTCGGCCTTCGCGCTCGGCGTTGGTGACAGCTACACGGTCGCCGATGAAGGCGGCGGCACGCGCGACCTGCCGCCGGTCAAGGGTCATGCCGCTTTGTCGCATCATATCGGCGCGGCGCTGATGGCCGACGAATTCGATATGTCGTTTTTTCAGGGCAAGCCGCTCGATCACGGCTGCTTCTCGCCTTTGTCGATGATGTGGCCGCACCAGCCGCAATGGCCGGGCGCCATCGTGCCGTTGCAGGTCGGCGTGCTGCAATTCCCGATTCCCTCGGCGATGCGCTGCTACAAGCTCGGCAAATCGCTGCGCAAGGCGATCGAAAGCTATC
>CAITJJ010000130.1 GCA_903892675.1 uncultured Hyphomicrobiales bacterium
CGTCTGCGTGCGCGTCGATTCACGCGGCTGCGGCTGCTCGCCCGGCGTCATTGATCATTTCTCGCCGCGCGAGACGAAGGATTTCTACGACTGCATCGAATGGGCCGGCGTCCAGCCGTGGTCGAGCGGCAAAGTCGGCCTCAACGGCATTTCCTATCTGGCCATGAACCAGTGGCACGTCGCCTCGCTACAACCGCCGCATCTCTCGGCCATGTGCATCTGGGAGGGCTCGGCCGACTGGTACCGCGACATGACGCATCACGGCGGCATGCTGTCGACCTTCTGGGAAAACTGGTTCGACATGCAGGTCAAGACCGTGCAGTACGGCGCCGGCGAGCGCGGCGGCCGCAGCCGCGTCCATCGCGAACTGGTCTGCGGCCCGGAAACATTATCGGACGAGCAACTCGCCAAGAACCGCGTCGACTTCGGCGGACAGATTCTGGCGCACCCGCTCGACGATCAATATCACCGGGACCGCTCGCCCCAATGGGACAAGATCAAGACGCCGCTGTTTTCCGCCGCCAACTGGGGCGGTCAGGGCCTGCATCCGCGCGGAAATTTCGAGGGCTTTGTGCGCGCCGCCTCGAAAGACAAATGGCTGGAGGCGCACGGCATCGAGCACTGGACGCATTTCTACACCGACTATGGCCGCGAACAGCAACTCGCTTTCTTTGATTATTTCCTGCACGGCAAAAAGGCCAAATGGAGCAGGCAGCCGAAGGTGCTGTTGCAGGTGCGCCATCCGGGCGAGAAATTCGTCGCGCGCGGCGAGGACGCCTGGCCGATCCCGCGCACCAAATGGACCAAGTTCTATCTCCATCCGGCCGATACGGCATTGTCGACCAAACCGCCGGCCGGCGCCACCAAGCTCGACTTCGCGGCGATGGGCGACGGCCTCACCTTCATCACGCCGCCGCTGAAGGCCGACACCGAAATCACCGGGCCGTCGGCGCTCAAACTGTTCGTCTCATCCTCGACCAAGGACGCCGACATTTTCGCCGTCGTTCGCGTCTTCACCGGCGACATGAAGGAAGTCGTGTTCATGGGCGCGATCGATCCGCATACGCCGATCGCGCAAGGCTGGCTGCGCGCCTCGCATCGCAAGCTCGACAAGAAATTATCGACGCCCTACCGGCCCTATCATACGCATGACGAGAAGCAGCCCTTGAGCAAGGGCAAGCCGGTCGAACTCGATGTCGAAATCTGGCCGACCTCGATTCACGTCCCTGCCGGCTATCGCATCGCGCTGTCGGTGCGCGGCAAGGATTATGAATATGGCGGCGGCAGCGGCGGCAAGCTCTCGAACTTCAAGAACGAACTCACCGGCTGCGGGCCGTTCCTGCACAACAAGCCAGAGGACCGGCCGCCGTCGATCTTCAACGGTACCACGACCTTGCATTTC
This sequence comes from uncultured Hyphomicrobiales bacterium, assembly GCA_903892675.1. Lineage (GTDB taxonomy): Bacteria > Pseudomonadota > Alphaproteobacteria > Rhizobiales > Xanthobacteraceae > Pseudolabrys. Next base: position 1,403 of record CAITJJ010000130.1, read on the forward strand.
AGCAAGGCCAGGGCGCCCTATCTGCTGTTGCCGGTGATCCCGCCGAAAAAGAAACGCTAAAAGAACCCGATCGACTCGACGCCGGTGCCGCAGGCAAACGAGTGCCGGACCTTGCGCGACGGAATGTCGATGACGTGCATGGTGCCGTCATACTGGCAGCCGACGAACAGATCGTCGCCACGGAACGCCATGTCCATCGCGCCCTTGCCGACCGGGATCGCGGTCTGCTCGCTCAGGTCAGCGTTGAACAACGTCACCATGTCGCCGGCGACGCTGCTGACCGCCAGCACCTTGTAGTCCGGGCGAAAGCGCGCGATCTGCGCCGGTTTCGGATTGTCGACGAGCGGGATGGTGCGCACCACCTCGCCCTTGCCCGTATCGATCAGAAACAGGCCCGGCTGCTCGTCATCGACCACGATGATCGTCATGCCGTCGGCGGTGATTGTAATTCCAGCCAGCGGGTGCGGCGTTTTTATCTTGCCGACCAGCTTGCGGCCCGGCAGGTCTATCACCGAGACCTCGGCGTCTTCTTCGTTCTCGGTGTAGATAAACTTGCCATCGGGCGAGATAATCAGCCGGTGAGCATTGGTCGAGCCGGAGCCGATGGTGTCGATCATCCTGTGCGTCTTCGGATCGATGATCGCCACCACCGCGCTGTTCTCGCAGGTGACATAGACCAGCCCATCCGGCGCCAGTTTCAGTGTGTGCGGCGAAACGTACGGGCGAAGATCGATATCGCCGACATGTTTGCGTAGCTTGAGATCGATGATCGCCAGGACATGACCGGGGTTCGGGTTTTTGCCGTGAATGCCGTCGCCATAGATCGGCACATAAGCCAGCCCGGCGTCCGGCAGAATCAATAATTCGTGCACAGTGCGGGGAAAGCCGCCGATGGCGACCTCGGTGACAAATGTGTCGGGGTTGAGGAACAGCACCTGGCCGCCCATCTTGTCGACCGCGATCATTCCCTGCGCCGCCATGCCGTCAGTCATCGTGTAAAAGTCCCTTGCTCAAAAAAGCAGCGGCCGCATTGTCGCAATGCGCCGGCGAAAGATCGATACACAAAAACGCTGCACCTTTCGAGCCCGATGCAATTTCTTATGGTCGAATATTCCCGCGATCGGGCCGATATTCACCCTCAAAACGGGTTGGGCAGCGCACCTCGGCACTTCCGTAGCGCCGATGGGCTTTACATCATGGAACGCATTGGCCGATGATAGGGGACCGTCTCGGCTCGGGCACGGCGGCGCACAACGAATAAAGTTTCGCCTGCGGCTGTCACGGCCGAATTAAAAAGAGGCCGACACGGCCACTTAAAATCCGCCCAAGAGGGCGACACAGGGAGGACTTCGATGTCTCGCAAGGTCACTCGCCGTCATTTCATGGCTGCGACCGCCGCCGGCGCGGCGCTCGCCACGTTCAAGTTTCCGTCACCGGCTATCGCTCAGGCCGCGCCGTTCAAGCTCGGCCTGCTCACCGTCAAGACCGGCCCGCTCGCGCAGGGCGGCATCCAGATGGAACAGGGCGTTCTCACTTACCTCAAAGAGAAGAACAACACGTTCGGCGGCCGCAAGGTCGAGTTCTTCTCGGCCGACACCGGCGGCAGCCCGGCCGGCACCAAAACCAAGGTTCAGGAGCTCGTCGAGCGCGACAAGGTCGACGCGATCCTCGGGCCGCTCGCGGCATTCGAGTTGCTGGCGATCACCGACTACATCGCCGAGCACAAAACGCCGATGCTCAGCCTCGCGGGCGCCGAGGACATCACGCAGCGGCGTCCGAACCCCTACTTCCTGCGTCCGTCGGCAACCTCGGCGCAGGCGATGCATCCAATGGCCGACTACGCCGCCAAGGAGTTGAAGCTCAAGCGCATCGTCACCGTGTCCGAAGACTTCGCCTTCGGTCATGAACAGATGGGCGGCTTCCAGGAAACCTTCGAGAACGCCGGCGGCAGAGTCGTCGCCAAGATCTGGCCGCCTTTGGTGACGCCGGATTACACGCCCTTCGTCGCGCAGATCGCCGATTGCGATGGCGTGTGCCAGGGCTTTGCCGGCTCCAACCCGTTGCGCTTCATGAAGACCTACGCTGCGGCCGGGCTGAAGTATCCGGTGGTGTCGGGCGAAACCGGCGGCGACGACGCGCTGCTGCGCATCATGGGCGACGAGTTCCTCGGCATGTACAGCTCGTGCCCCTATACGCTCGATCTCGCCAATGACAGCAACAAGCGCTTTGTCGCGGCGATGCAGAAGGACTTCGGCGTCGACCCGGGCTTCTACGCCGCGGGCCTTTACGTCGCCGCGCAAGTGGTCGACGAAGGCCTCAAGCTGGCGGGCGGCAAGTCGGACGACCACGACGCCCTCACCAAGGCGATGCGCTCGGTGAAGCTCAAGGATTCGCCGCGCGGCGATCTCTCCTTCGACCACTTCGGCAACGTCGTCGGCGACTTCTTCATCCGTCAGGTCGACAAGGTAAACGGCAAATACGTCAACAAGACATTGAAGACGTACAAGAACATCAGCCAGTTCTGGACCTATGACGAGAAGGCGTTCCTGGCGCGGCCGGTCTATTCGCGCAACTATCCGCCGCTGAAGTCGTAACTGCTAAACCCTCCCCGCCGCCAAACGGCGGGGAGGGTCAACGCTCGGCCGCAGGAAAAGCTCGCCTATGAATTTCTGGATCGTGCTGACGGTCAATAGCGTCACGTTCGGCGGCCTGTTGTTTCTGCTCGCGTCGGGTTTCTCGCTGATCTTCGGGCTGATGCGGATTCCGAACCTGACGCATGGCTCGCTGTTCATGCTCGGCGCCTATGTCGGCGGCTCGGTCGTCATCGGCCTGTTCGGCTTCAAGCTGAATTTCTGGCTAGCCGCCGTGCTGGCGAGCCTGACGGTCGCCGCGCTCGGCGCCTTGATCGAACGCTTTCTGCTGCGGCAATTGCCGGGCGATCAATTGGCGCAAGTGCTGGTGACGCTCGGCATCTCGTTCATGGCCGCCGACTTCTGCCTGATGGTCTGGGGCGGCGATCCGATGTCGGTGGCGACGCCGGAAGGTCTCGGCGGCTTCGCTCGTGCCGGCGGCGCCGTGTTTCCGCTGTACCGGCTGGCAATCATCGCCATCGCTATCGTCGTCGCCATCGCATTATGGATGCTGCTCGACCGCACGCGCCTCGGCGCAATGATCCGCGCCGGCGTCGACGACCCGGACATGGCGCGCGTTGTCGGCATCCGCGTCTCGCAACTGTTCACCATCGTCTTCGCGCTCGGCGCCGGGCTGGCCGCCTTTGCCGGCATCATCGGCGGGCCGATATTGTCAGTCTACCCGGGGCTCGACCAGGACATGCTGCCGCTCGCTTTGCTCGTCGTCATCATCGGCGGCGCCGGCAGTCTGCTCGGCTCCTTCGTCGGCAGCATCCTGGTCGGCTTCATCTATAATTTCGGCCAGGCGCTGTTGCCGGAACTGGCGTACTTCGTGCTGTTCCTGCCGATGCTGCTGGTGCTCCTGTTACGGCCGCAAGGCCTGTTCGGCAGGCACGTGCCATGATTGATTTGCTCACCGGCAACAACAAACTGCGCTTCATCGCCCTCGCCGCTTTGCTGGTGGCGCTGATCACCTTGCCGTTCTGGGTGACCGGCATCTACTACATCA
>CAITJJ010000131.1 GCA_903892675.1 uncultured Hyphomicrobiales bacterium
ACGCCATCATGGAGGAAATCAACGCCTCCATCGACTTCGATCGGCACTTGTACCGTCAGGACATCGCCGCGTCCAAAGCCCATGCCGACATGCTGGCCAAGCAAGGCATCATTGCGGCGGACGATGCGAAAAACATCGCGCGCGGTCTAGACACGATTTTGTCAGAGATCGAAGGCGGCACCTTCACGTTCAAGCGCGCGCTCGAAGACATTCACATGAACGTCGAGAGCCGGCTGACCGATTTGATCGGGCCGTCGGCGGGGCGCCTGCACACCGCCCGCTCGCGCAACGATCAGGTGGCGACCGATTTTCGGTTGTGGATGCGCGACTCGATCGACACCGTCGACGCCGCGCTCGCCGCCTATCAGCTGGCGCTGGCCACCAGGGCGCTCGAACATGCCGGCACGGTGATGCCGGGCTTTACCCATTTGCAGACGGCGCAGCCGGTGACCTTTGGCCACCATCTTCTCGCCTATGTCGAGATGGCGGCGCGTGACCGCGGCCGCTTTGCCGACGCCCGCAAGCGGCTCAACGAAATGCCGCTCGGTTCGGCGGCGCTGGCCGGCACCTCGTTCCCGCTCGATCGCGACATGACCGCCAAGGCACTCGGCTTTGACCGGCCGGCGGCCAATTCGCTCGACGCCGTCTCCGATCGCGACTTCGCCATGGAGACTTTGGCGGCGGCGTCGATTGCCTCGGTGCATCTGTCGCGTTTCGCCGAAGAGATCGTGATGTGGACCTCGCCTTTAATCGGGCTGGTCAAGCTCACCGACAAATTCACCACCGGCTCCTCGATCATGCCGCAGAAGCGCAACCCGGACGCCGCCGAACTGGTGCGCGGCAAGACCGGCCGCATCATCGGCGCGCTCAATGGCATTCTCATTGTCATGAAGGGCCTGCCGCTCGCTTATGCCAAGGACATGCAGGAGGACAAGGAAGGCGTGATGGATGCCTTGTCCGCTTTGTCGCTGTCGATCGCGGCGATGACCGGCATGGTCGGCGACCTCGTGCCGGATACGACGAAGATGAAAAAGGCGGCCGGCGAAGGTTATGCCACCGCCACCGATCTGGCCGACTGGCTGGTGCGGACCTTGAAAATCCCGTTCCGCGACGCGCATCACATCACCGGCCGCATCGTCGCCAAGGCGGCGGCGGACGGCGTGGCGCTGCACAAGGTGCCGCTCGCCGCGATGCAGGCGATCGAGCCGCGCATCGTCGATGGCGTCTTCAGCGTGCTGTCGGTCGACAAGTCGGTGAAAAGCCGGGTCAGCTATGGCGGCACCGCGCCGAAGAACGTCAAGGCGCAGGCCAAAAAGTGGCTCAAGCGGCTGGAAAAAGAAAAGCCGTGAAGTCGCCCGAGCCGAAAATGGGCCGGCTGAAAGGCGGCGCCAATACCGAGGCCGAGGCAGAAAAGCTGTCGCTGGCGCAGCTGGAATTGCTGGTCGAGGGCGCCGAATGGCGGCTCAATGCGGCCAGCAATTCCAACGACCGCAAACAGGCCTTCAAGCGCCTGACCTGGCTGGAAGCCCAGCGCGAGCGCCTGCACGGCATCGAGGCCCCGGACCGGCGCATGCCGGGCCGGCAAACCGCGATCGAGTGACCCGATTTCGCCTTTTATCCCTGTTTTGCTAAGATGGCCGCCGCACCGGAGATTTACAGCTTGCCCTCATTCCGCGCTCCCCCGCTTCTGCGTCTCGCCGTGATCGGCGCGCTGGTCGCCTCGCTTGGCCTTGCCGCGTGCGGCCGCAAGGGCCCGCTCGACCCGCCGCCGGGGCAGTCGCTCGACGGCGTCGCGCAGCCGAACATGCCGGAACTGATGAGGCCGACCGGCCGCACGGCGCCGATTGGCAGCGGTAGCGCCGACGGCTATTCCGGCGTCGGTCCGGACGGCCAGCCGCTGGCGCCGAAAGGTCCGCAGAAACGTATCCCGCTCGACGTCCTGCTCAACTGAGCAAACCGTTTCCTGATTCATAAAATGTTGGTGTGATGCATTACTTCGATTATCGCGGCGGCGTCCTGCATGCCGAGGCGGTGAACCTCGTCACGCTCGCGGACACGGTCGGCACGCCGTTCTATTGCTATTCGTCCGCCACGCTGGAGCGTCACTACAAGGTGTTCGCGCAAGCCTTCGCCGATGTCGATGCTTTGGTCTGCTACGCCATGAAGGCGAATTCCAACCAGGCCGTCATCAAGACGCTCGCCAAACTCGGCGCCGGCGCCGACGTCGTCTCCGAAGGCGAGTTGAAGCGCGCGCGCCTGGCCGGCATTCCGGCCGACAAGATCATGTTCTCCGGGCTCGGCAAGACCGCGCGCGAACTTGAGCTTGCGATTGATGAGAACATTCTCTGCATCAATGTCGAGTCCGAGCCGGAACTGGCATTGCTGTCGCAGATCGCCGCCTCGAAGGGCCGCATTGCGCACATCTCGGTGCGGGTCAATCCCGACGTCGATGCGAAAACGCACCACAAGATCGCCACCGGCAAGGCCGAGAACAAGTTCGGCATTCCGATCAGTCGCGCGCGCGACGTCTATGCGCACGCGGCCAAGCTCCCCGGCGTCAAGGTCTCGGGCGTCGACATGCATATCGGCAGCCAGATCACTGATCTGGATCCGTTCGGCAATGCCTTCGCGCTGCTCGCCGATTTCGTGCGCGAATTGCGCGCCGACGGGCACACGATTTCGCACGTCGATCTCGGCGGCGGCCTCGGCATTCCGTATCGCGACGACAACGATCCGCCGCCGCTGCCGGATGCTTACGCCGCGGTGGTCAAGCAGGCGACGCGCGATCTCGGCTGCCGTCTCATTTTCGAGCCCGGCCGGCTGATCGTCGGCAATGCCGGTATTCTGGTGACGCGGGTGTTGTTCGTGAAGCACGGCGAGGCGAAGAACTTCGTCGTCGTCGACGCGGCGATGAACGACCTGATCCGCCCGACACTCTACGATGCCCATCACGAGATCAGGCAGGTCACCGAACCGGCGCCGGCCGCCCGCCGTATCATGGCCGATGTCGTCGGCCCGGTCTGCGAAAGCGGCGATTTCCTCGCCAAGGACCGCGATCTGGCGGAACCGGCCGACGGCGCGCTTCTGGCGGTGATGACAGCCGGCGCCTACGGCGCGGTGCAGGCCGGAACCTACAATACCCGCGCGCTGGTGCCGGAAGTGCTGGTTAACGGCGCGCAATGGGCCATCGTCCGCCCCCGCCTTGAAGTCGACCAATTGATTGAGCTCGATAGGCTGCCGGGCTGGCTTTAAGGCGCAAAGTTGGCCCAATGCCGCGGATGTGACGTGGCTTGAGAATTGCCTGCATGTTAGCGTCGGGCTTGCAGATTCCCTTGAAGCCCGGGCAGCGGAGCGGCTTTTGGACGGATTGAACGACCAGGACCACGAGCAGCCGCGATCGCCCCGGCTCATGCTGGCGCGCGCGATCAAGCGCGCCCGCGGCAGCCTGTTCTGGGAACGGCTGTGGCCGGCGCTGGCGTCGCTGTCGGTCGCCGTCGGATTTTTCCTGGCCCTGTCCTGGGCCGGTCTGTGGATCGCGCTGCCGCCGTGGCCGCGCGCCATCGCCGTCGTGCTGCTGCTGCTCGTCATCGCCGCCTCGGCGATCCCGTTGTTGCGCTTGCGTTTGCCCAGCGAGCATGACGCCTTAAGCCGGCTCGATCGTGGCAGCGGCGCAAAGCATCGCCCGGCGACGGCGATCGCCGACGCCATCGCCGCCAACCAGAACGATCCTGTCGCGCAGGCTTTGTGGCGCGCGCATATCGAACGCGCGCTGATATCGGCGCGCAAACTGAAAGCCGGCTGGCCGCAGCCGCGCCTAAGCTTGCGCGATCCGATGGCGCTGCGCGCGCTGACGTTCATTCTCGTCGTCGCCACCTTCTTTGCCGCCGGCGGCGAAAGGGTAAAGCGCGTCACCGCCGCCTTCGACTGGCAGGGCGTGGTGAGCCCGGCCAATTTCCGCGTCGATGCCTGGGTGACGCCGCCGCTCTACACCGGCCGTCCACCGGTGATGCTGCCGGGCCTGCGTCCGGGCGACAGCGCGCAGAACGCCGCCGAGCCGGTCGTCGTGCCGGCCGGCAGTTCGCTGGTGATCCGCGCTACCGGCAAAGTCAGTTTCGACATCGTCCGCGCCGGCGGCCTTGAAGAAGCGCCGGCCGATGCCAAATCGTCCGATAACAAGGCGCCGCTGCCGGCCGGCACCGAGGAGCGCCGCTTCATCATCAAGGGCGACGGCTCGGCGACCTTGCGCGGCGTCGGCCGCACCAATCCGGTCTGGACCTTCAGCGCCATTCCGGACCGCGCGCCGAACATTTCGCTGGTCAAGGAGCCGGAGCGGCAGGCGCGCGGCGCGCTGCGCCTCGACTATCGCATGGATGACGATTACGGCGTCGTCGAAGCCAAAGCGACCTTCGCGCTCAAGGATCGGCCCCAGGAAAACCAAAAAGCCGGCCAGGGCAGCGTTAAAGAACGCCGCCCGCTTTACACCTCGCCGGATTTTCCGCTGACCTTGCCACAGGCCCGCGCGCGCGCCGGCATCGCGCAGACCACGCAGGACCTGACCGAGCATCCGCTGGCCGGCGCCGAGGTCATGCTGACCTTGATCGCGCGCGATGAGGCCGGCAATGAAGGCCGCAGCGAAGCGACCGAGGTGCTCCTGCCGCAGCGTGTCTTCGTCAAGCCGATCGCGCGCGCGCTGATCGAGCAGCGCCGCATTCTGGCGCTCGACGCCAATGACAAGCCGCTGGTGCTGACCGCGCTCGATGTGCTGACCATCGCGCCAGAACGCTTCACGCCGGAACTCGGCATCTATCTCGGCCTGCGTTCGCTGTTCTTCGATCTGCGCAACGCCAAGAGCGACGACGCGCTGCGCGACGTGGTCGCGCGCATGTGGGCGATGGCCTTGCAGATCGAGGACGGCAATGTCTCGCAGGCCGAACAGGCGCTGCGCCAGGCGCAGGATGCGCTGCGTCAGGCGCTCGAGCGCGGCGCCAGCGACGAAGA
>CAITJJ010000132.1 GCA_903892675.1 uncultured Hyphomicrobiales bacterium
CTATCTTTGTCCGCAGACGGTGTGGACCGATCTGTTCTTCGCCATCGAGCGTCTGACAGAGGGCGACCGCCGCGAGCACATGAAGCGCGATAGCCAGACCTGGACGCTGGAGAAGTATGCGCGCAAGGGCGCCAAGCATTTCCTTTGGCTGATGGTGGCGTGGTGGACCGGCGGCGCCTGGGTTCTGTATTTCGCCGACGCACCGACTTTGGTCAAAGAGCTGGCGACCGGCGAAGCGCCGTTCGCCGCCTATCTGTGGATCGGCATTCTCACCGTTTCGACCTATACGCTCGCGGGCCACATGCGCGAGCAGGTCTGCCTTTATATGTGCCCGTGGCCGCGCATCCAGGCGGCGCTCACCGACGAATACGCGCTCAACGTCACCTACCGCTACGATCGCGGCGAGCCGCGCTGTTCGGTCAAGAAGGCCGAGCAGTTGCGTTCAAGCGGTCAGCCCGCCGGCGATTGCGTCGATTGTCTGCAATGCGTGCATGTCTGCCCGACCGGCATCGACATTCGCGGCGGCGCCAATCTCGGCTGTATTCAATGCGGCCTGTGCATCGACGCCTGCGACCGGGTGATGGAAAAGCTCGCCCGTCCGACCGGGCTGATCGCCTACGACACCGACCTCAACATCCAGGCCCGGCGCGAAGGCCGGCCGATGGTGTTCAAGCTGATCCGATGGCGCACGGCGCTTTACGCCGCCATCATTGCGATCGCCGGCGGCATCATGATCTTCACCTTGGCCACCCGCGATAGCGAAGGCATCAGCATCATTCACGACCGCAACCCGATGTTCGTCCGCCTGTCGGACGGCGCCTTGCGCAATGCCTACACCGTCCGCATCGTAAACAAGCAGCTCAAGTCGCGCGAATTCATCCTCAGCGTCGACGGCATTCCGTCGACCTTGATCGATTATATTGGTCTCCCGCCGCGCACCGACGGCCGCCAGTTGGTCACCGTCGGTCCCGACCAGACCAAGGAAGTGCGCGTGACCGCGACCGACTACAGCACCACGCCGCCGGCGCCGTCGACGTCGGTGTTGTTCACGCTCACCGACATCGACTCAGGCGTCACCGCGCAAATGCGCGACCATTTCTTCGGACCTTGAAGGAGCCACGATGACAACCTCCGCAAAAAAGCCGCGCGAGCTGACCGGCCGCGCCGTGCTGTTCTGGCTGGTCGGTTTTTTCGTCCTCGTCTTCGGCGTCAACGGCGTGCTGGTCAAAGCCGCGACATCGACTTTCGCCGGGCTGGAGACGTCAAGTTCCTACAAGGCCGGCTTGAAGTTCAAGGACGACATGGCCTCGGCGGCGCGCCAGGCGGACTTGCACTGGAAGGTCGATGGCAAGCTCACGCGCGACAAGGCGGGCGACGCGGTGATCGATGTCACGGTACACGATGGCAGCGGCGCGCCGGTGACCGGATTGTCCGGTACCGCGCGGCTGGCGCATCCGGCAACGTCGCGGCTTGATCGCGACGTTGTGCTTGAAGCGGCCGCCAGCGGTGCGCTGCACGGCGTGACCGCGGCGCAGCCCGGCCAATGGGAACTGATCCTCGATCTCGATCGCGGCGGCGAGCGCGTATTCCGCTCGCGCAGCCGGGTGACGCTGAAGTAATTCGGAATTGTCATGTCCGCGATAACCGAAGCAATCGATCTATCGCTTTACGCCAAGCCGGAAACGGCCGGCACGCTCGGCATGGACGTCGCGGTCGAAGGCATTTCCTGCGGCGCCTGCATCGCCCGCATCGAAGGCGCGGTGAAGAGCCTGCCTGGCGTCACCGAGGCGCGCGTCAACTACACCAACCGCCGCCTGCATGTCGCATGGTCGGAGTCGCTGACCGAGCCGTCGCGCATTTTCCAGGCGTTGCAGGACAACGGCTATCGCGGACACCCCTTTGTCGCGCTGCGCGCCGAGCAGGAGGAGGCCGCCGAGGCGCGCCACCTGACGCGCTGCCTCGCGGTGGCGGGCTTTGCCGCCATGAACATCATGCTGCTGTCGGTGTCGGTGTGGTCCGGCAATGTCACCGACATCACGGCGGAAACCCGCGATTTCTTCCACTGGGCCTCGGCCTTGATCGCGCTGCCGGCGGCGGCTTATGCCGGGCGGCCCTTCTTCTCCAGCGCCTGGACAGCGCTGCGGGCACGCACGCTGAACATGAACGTGCCGATCTCGCTCGGCGTTATTCTCGCGCTGTCAATGTCGGTGGTCGAGACCGCCAACCACGCCGAGCACGCCTATTACGACTCGGCGATCATGCTGCTGTTTTTCCTGCTGGTCGGCCGTACGCTCGATCACGCAATGCGCCGGCGCACCCGCGCGGTTGCCGGCAATCTCGCCGCGCTGCGCGCCGAGACCGCGCACCGCTTCAAAGGCGACGAACTGATCAACGTGCCGGCCGCCGCGCTGAAAGCCGGCGACCGGGTTCTGGTGCGTCCGGGCGAGCGCGTGCCGGCGGATGGCGAAGTCATTGGCGGCAATTCGGAAATCGACGACAGCCTGATCACCGGCGAGACCGCACGGCGCAAGGTCGCCGCCGGCGCTATCGTTTATGCCGGCAGTCTCAATTATTCCGGCGCGCTGACGATGCGCGTTACCGCGGCCGGCGGTTCCTCGCTGCTCGACGACATAGAACGCTTGCTGGAAAAGGCGGCGAGCGCCAAATCGCGTACCCGCAGGCTCGCCGACCGGGCGTCGGCGATCTACGCGCCGGTCGTGCACACCACGGCGGCGCTGACCTTCGTCGGCTGGTACCTTTACGGCGCGCCGCTGCATGACGCAATCATCACCGCCATCGCAGTGCTCATCATCACCTGCCCCTGCGCGCTGGCGCTGGCGATCCCCGCCGTGCAGGTCGTCGCCTCCGGCGCATTGTTCAAGCGCGGTATTATCCTGAATTCCGGCGACGCCATCGAGCGCCTGGCCGAAGCCGACACGGTGATCTTCGACAAGACCGGTACTTTGACGCTGCCGGAGCCGCGCGTCGTCAACGCCGCCGATATCGATCCCGCACTCGCGCAACGGGCGGCGCGGCTTGCTTTGTCGAGCCGGCATCCGCTGGCGATGGCCCTGGCACGCGAAGCCACGTCGCGCGCGCCGTTCGACGGCGCCGTCGAGGAGCCGGGGCAGGGTGTGCGGGCGCTCATCGATGGCGTTGAAGCGCGATTGGGCAGCGCTTCGTTCTGTGGCGCGCCGCTCCATCGCGATGGCGATTCAGGCATATCGCACATCTATTTTTCATACGCCGGCCAGCACGCCACCTTCGCCATCGCCCAGCGCCTGCGCTCCGACGCGATTGAGACGGTGCAGGCGTTGCGCAATCTCGGCCTCGATCTGCGCATCCTCTCCGGCGATCGCGTCGATGCGGTGCGGCCGGTGGCCGAGATGCTCAGCGTTGCGCAATGGCATGGCGGCCTCAACCCGGCTGAGAAAATAGCCGCTATCGAAGTCCTGAAGGCACAAGGCCGCCGCGTACTGATGGTCGGCGACGGCCTCAATGACGCGCCTTCGCTCGCGGCCGCTCATGTCTCGTTGTCGCCGATTTCCGCCGCCGATGTGACGCAGGCGCAGGCCGACGCGGTGTTCCTCGGCGAACGGCTCGCCCCGGTCTTTGACGCGGTCGACATCGCCCGCCGCGCCCGCCGCTTGATGATGCAGAACCTGTGGCTCGCCGCGCTCTATAATCTCATCGCCGTGCCGGTGGCGATTGCCGGCCTGGTGACGCCGCTGATCGCAGCTTTGGCGATGTCCGGCTCGTCGGTGCTGGTGACGCTCAATGCCTTGCGCGCGGCCAGCAGGGCGCATGATCCCGAAAAGTGGAGCCCGATTTTCGGACAAGATTATGCGCAAAGAAAAAAAACACCACTCGCGGAAAGTGATCCGTCATGAACGTGCTGATTTATCTTTTGCCGATGGCGCTGGGGCTTGGCCTCGCCGGCCTGTTCGGCTTCATGTGGGCTTTGAAAAGCGGCCAGTACAATGACGTCGAAGGCGCGGCCTTGCGGGTTCTGTCGGACGACGATCTACCGAAATAGCTATTTCCCCAGCATCACCGTATCGAACTCGGCCGGCAGTACGATCTCCAGCAATTCGCAATCGTCGGAATAGCCGAGCACGGTGTGCTTGATCTTCGGCGGCTGCAGCCAGCAGGCGCCGGCGTGGAACGTGTGTACGCCTTCGCCCTCGAACTCGGTCTTGTACCAGCCCTTCAGCACATAGATCATTTGCAGATCGACATCGTGGAAATGCGGCGTCGACACATCCTCCGGCTTGAACGGCGGAATGAAACGGATGACATGCGCCTGCACCATGCCTCCGGTCGCGCCGGCAAGGCCGAGGTCGCGGTATTTGGCGTAGGTGCGCAGGCCCTGGTCGAAGTCGGCTTCGTTATGGTGGCTGACGTGGAATTTCTGCTTCGGTTGCTTTTTCGCCCGCGTTTTGGCCTTCACCGCGCCCCGCACATTGCTCTTGCGGGCCGCCTTGCGCGGTTGGGCTTTCTTGCTTGCCTTCTTGCGTGCCTTGGCCATTGATGCCCCCTGAATTTACCCGATTTGATCATGGCCGCCGTACGCATGGAAGAGCTTCAACCGCCCACTATCCGAATATTCGTCGATGCCGATGCCTGCCCGGTCAAGAACGAGGTCTATCGGGTGGCCGAACGCTATGGGTTGAAGGTCTTCGTCGTCGCCAATTCCTTCATGAACGTACCGCGGTCCGACCTGATCGAGCGGGTCATCGTCACGCAAGGGCCGGATGTCGCCGAC
>CAITJJ010000133.1 GCA_903892675.1 uncultured Hyphomicrobiales bacterium
CGCTGCTGCCGCTTTACGTCGCGCTGACCGGCGACCGCTTCATGCTGACCTTGTTCACGCGAATCGTCATTCTGGCGATGGCGGCGGTCAGCCTTAACCTGATACTCGGCTATGGCGGCATGATGAGTTTCGGCCATGCCGCCTATCTCGGGCTCGGCGGCTACACCACCGCTATCCTCAGCTTCGAGGGTGTGCACTGCGGCTTCATTCAATGGCCGGCGGCGCTCGCCGTGTCGGCGCTGTTTGCGCTCGTAGTCGGTGCGCTGTCGCTGCGCACGCGCGGCGTCTATTTCATCATGATCACGCTCGCCTTCGCGCAGATGGCCTATTATCTCGCCTCCGGCATGGCGCGTTACGGCGGCGATGATGGACTTTCGCTGGAGATGCGCAGCACGTTCGCCGGCCTCATGAACCTGTCGAACAAGACGACGTTCTATTACGTCTGCCTCTTCCTTCTGTTTGCCAGCATCCTTCTGGTCTGGCGGCTGACCAATTCGCGCTTCGGCATGGTGCTGCAAGGCGTGCGATCGAACGAGACGCGCATGAGCGCGATCGGCTATCCGGCTTTTCGCTACAAGCTGACCGGCTTCGTGATCGCCGGTACATTATGCGGGCTCGCCGGGGCGCTAATTGCCAACCACACCGATTTCGTCAGCCCGTCGATGATGTTCTGGACGCGCTCCGGCGATCTCATCGTCATGGTGGTGCTCGGCGGGATGGGCACATTGTTCGGCCCGGTGTTCGGCGCATTGGCGCTGCTTTTCCTCGAGCAATTTCTGCCGCACTTTATCAGCTTTGTCGTGCGACCGATTAATCCGGCCGGCGCGGCCAAGGCGGGCGAATACTGGCAGCTCGTTTTGGGTCCGCTCCTGCTCATTATCGTGCTGTTTGCGCGCGGCGGCATTGACGGACTGCTGGCGATGCTCAGCGACAAGCTCGGCCGCAAGGTGCGCCCATGAGCGAACCTATGCTGCAGGTCGAAAATCTCGCCAAGCGCTTCGGCGGCATCGTCGCCACCGACAATCTTTCGCTCGACGTGGCGCAAGGCGAGGTGCACGCGATCATCGGCCCGAATGGCGCCGGCAAGACGACGTTGATCGCGCAGCTCAGCGGCCAGTTGCGCGCCGATAGCGGCCGCATCCGCTTCGCCGGCGACGACATCACGGCGCTGCCGCCCCACAAACGCAGCCTGCTCGGCCTGGCGCGCTCGTTCCAGATCACCTCGCTGTTTCTCGATCTCAGCGTCCTCGACAATGTTGCACTCGCCGTGCAGGCGCATGCCGGCCACTCGTTTCACTTCTGGCGCAATGCGCGCAAGGACGAGGCATTGCGTGCACCTGCCCGCGCCGCGCTCGAACGCGCCGGACTGCTGGACCGCGCCGACTGGCCCGCGGCTTCGCTCAGCCATGGCGAGCACCGCCAGTTGGAACTGGCAATGGCGCTCGCCGGCCAGCCGCGCATGTTGCTGCTCGACGAGCCGATGGCCGGCCTTGGTCCGGAAGAATCGGCACGGATGGTGACGATGCTGCGCACGCTGAAGAACGAACTCACCATTCTTCTGGTCGAGCACGACATGGAAGCGGTGTTCGCGCTGGCCGACCGCATCACGGTGCTGGTCTATGGCCGCGTTATCGCCTCCGGCACGCCGGACGGCATCCGCGCCAACGCAAAAGTGCGCGAAGCCTATCTCGGCGAGATCGACAAGGCGGGTGTGCCACATGTCTGACGCGATCCTCGCCCTCGACGGTGTCGAGACCTGCTACGGCCAGAGCCAGGTGCTGTTCGGCCTGTCGCTGTCGATCGCACCCGGCGAAATGGTGACGCTCATGGGCCGCAACGGCATGGGCAAGACCACGACCGTGCGCTCGATCATGGGGCTGACGCCGGCGCGCGCCGGCGGTATCCGCTGTCTCGACCACGACATACGCGGCCTGCCGTCCTATAAAATCGCACAGCTCGGCATTGGCCTGGTGCCGGAAGGCCGCCAGATATTTCCGAATCTCAACGTGCGCGAAAATCTCGTCGCCACGGCGGTGGCGCGCGATGGCGGCGCGTGGACGCTCGCGAAAGTCTACGAGCTTTTCCCGCGCCTCTCCGAGCGCGAAACCAGCATGGGCAATCAATTGTCCGGCGGCGAGCAGCAGATGCTGGCGGTTGGCCGCGCGCTGATGACCAATCCGCGCCTGCTGATTCTCGACGAGGCGACCGAAGGGCTCGCACCGCTGATCCGACAGGAAATCTGGCGCTGCCTGGCGCGGCTGAAGGAATTGGGCCTGGCCATTCTGGTGATCGACAAAAATGTCGGCGCGCTGATGAAGGTCGCCGACCGGCATTTCTTGATCGAGCGCGGCCGCGTGGTGTGGAGCGGCGATTCCGCTGCGCTTGAGGCAGTGCCTGACGTGCAGCACCGCTATCTCGGCGTCTAATCGAAATACTCGGAAAAGTTGTAATTATAATTATTACAATCTTTTAATTGCGGCTCCGGCATACCCGGTCCATTCTCCCGCCGTGTCCAGTCTGGCAATTAGGGGGAAGGCGATGGCCGCAGTTACTTTCGCGCAAGCGCTCGGATCTGAATGGTACGGCAATGTCTGGCTGACCTTGGCGACGATCGCCTATACCGATGACGCCAACGCCCAGATACTCAACGTCGTCACCGATCTTCCGGCGCGCGTGCAAAGTCTTCCCGCCATGCCGGCGCTGCCGGATGGCACGGCGCTGCCAGCGGGCCAGTGGAGCACCGTCTGGGGGCCGGTCTACACCACGACGCCGGGTTCGATTAACGCCAACCTGATGTATGTCGCGACCTATTCGACAGCGAGCGGGCCGCTGTTCACGGCGGTCTGCATCCGCGGCACCGATACGTCGGAGGCGTATACGCCCGGCGGCCTGTGCACCCAGCTCGCCGAAGACCTCGATATCGGCCACATGGTCAGTTGGTCCGACGTCCTCGCCAATAACTGGAATCCGGCGCTGCTGACGGCGGCTCCCGGCCTGCCGGCGGCCATCGCGCACGGCAGCGCCGATGGGCTCGGCGATCTGTTGTCGTTCCAATGGCCGCTGACGGGCGGGGTTGGCGTCGTCGATTATCTGCAAGCCAACGTGGCGGCGTCGGTGCCGATCATCGTCACAGGCCACAGCCTCGGCGGCTGTCAGGCTTTGGTGATGGCGCTTTATCTCGCCAATGCGCTGCCGGACTATTCGATCATCCCGCATCCGTTCGCGCCGCCGTCGCCGGGCAATCAGGCCTGGTGCGATCTTTACACGGCCGCGTTTTCGCAAGGTACCGGTCAAATCTGGTGGAACACGGCCGATATCGTGCCGAACGTCTTTCAGGTCGTGCCGGGCAATACGTCGCCGACAGTCGCCTCGCTGAGCAACCTTTCCAATATGTGGGGAGCGGACTATGGTGGGAAACTTCCGATCGGCGATCTCAATCTCGCCGTGACGCATTTCGAGAACCTTGCCAACGGCGCTTACGTCAATCTCATCAACGATGCCGGCGCCGGCTCCGTGCAGACCTTGAATGGCAATTACCTGCCGCCGGTGTCGACCGACTCGACCCAGACATGCCCCGACACATGGCTCGGCCAGCTGACCTTGCAGCACTTTCCGCCGATGTACTCGTTCCTGATTGACGAACAGAGGAAAATCCCGGCGTTTCCTCCGCCGCCTTTGCCAAGCGCGAAGCCGAGCTGCACGGTGCCATATGGCGGTCACCCTGTGCCGCTGGTAAAGCCCTGAGGCTTACTCCGCCGGCTGAATGCTCGGCGCCGGCGGCGGTCGCCGCCGCCGGATGAAGCTCGGCACGCCGCCGCCGAGGCGGTGATGCAATTTGTCGAGCCAGAGATAGATCACCGGCGTCGTGTACAAAGTCAGAATCTGCGACACCAGCAAACCGCCGATGATGGTGATGCCGAGCGGGCGGCGCAGTTCGGAACCGGGACCCGATGCGACGACCAACGGGATCGCGCCGAGCAATGCGGCGAGCGTCGTCATCAGGATCGGCCGGAAGCGCGCCAGGCACGCCTCATGAATAGCCTCCGCTGGCGAGAGGCCGCGCTGCCGCTCGCCCTCGAGCGCGAAGTCGACCATCATGATGCCGTTCTTCTTGACGATCCCGATCAGGAGAATAATGCCGATGAAGGCGATCACGGTGAGTTCGGTGCCGGAGACCTGCAACGCCAGTAGCGCGCCGAGACCCGCCGACGGCAGCGTCGAGATGATGGTGAGCGGATGCACCAGACTCTCGTACAGAATGCCGAGCACGATATAGACCGCGATCAAAGCCGCCAGCAGCAACAAAGGCTGCGCGCTTGACGATTGCTGAAACGCTTTCACGTCGCCGGCAAAGTCGGCATGGATCGTGTCCGGCATATGCAATTCGGCCACCGCCTGCGACAGCACCGCGGTGGCATCCTCGATCGCCACACCCGGCTTGATGTTGTAGGTGATCGTCACCGATGGAAACTGGCCCTGATGATTCACAACGAGCGGCGCGATGCCACGCTCGACCTTGGCCACCGAGGACAGCGCCACCTGATTGTTGCCGTTGCCGGGTACATAGACCTGCGAGTGGTCGGTCGGGTCGAGCTGGTATTTCTTTTCGACCTCGAGACTGACGCGATACTGGTTGCGCTGGGTGTAGATCGTCGATATCTGCCGCTGCGAAAAAGCATCGTTGAGCGCGTTGTCGATGTCCTGGATGCGCACGCCGAGCCGCGCCGCCGCCGGGCGGTCGATGGAAATGTTTGCCTGCAGCCCGCCTTGTTCGCGGTCGGTGTTGACGTCGGTGAGGTCGCTCAAGGTCTTCACTTTGTCGACCACCTTCGGCACCCAGGTCTGCAACACGTCGATGTCCTGGCTCCACAATGTGAACTGATAGGACGAATCGCTCTGCCGTGCGCCGACGCGCAGGTCCTGCGCCGGGAACATGAAGACTCGGATGCCGGCGATCTGGCTGAGATTATTGCGCAGCCGGCCGATGACGACTTGCGTCGGCAGGTTGTTGCGCTCGGCCAAGGGCTTCAGGCTGATGAACAGGCGGCCGCGATTGACCGAGCCGCCACCGGGCCCGCCGCCAGCGCCGACCGAGGAGCCCAGGCCCGCCACCGCCGGATCGGCCAGCACGATGTCCATCGCCTGCAATTGCAACTTCAGCATCGCCTCGTAGGAAATATCCGTCGAGGCCTGCGTGCCGCCGAAGATCAGTCCGGTGTCGTCCTGCGGGAAATAGCCCTTCGGCACCTTGATATAGAGCCCGACGGTTAGTGCGATGGTGGCAAAGAACACCAGCAAAGCGAGCGCGCGGTGGACGATGACGTAAGCCAGCGTGCGGTCGTAGAATCCGACCATGCGCGAGAGCGCGCCTTCGACCCGGCGGTCGAGCCATGTCGCGTTCCTGTGCGGCGGCTGCTTGACGAAATAGGCGCAGATCATCGGCGTCACCGACAGCGACATCACCGTCGAGACCGCGATGGCGAAGCACAAGGTCACCGAGAATTCGCGGAACAGCCTGCCGACAATGCCGCCCATGAACAGGAGCGGGATGAAAGCCGCGACCAATGATACCGAAATCGACACCACGGTAAAGCCGATCTGCTTGGCGCCGCGCAAGGCGGCGGCCATCGGCGAGTAGCCCTTCTCCATAAAGCGGAACATGTTCTCGATCATGACGATGGCGTCGTCGACGACAAA
>CAITJJ010000134.1 GCA_903892675.1 uncultured Hyphomicrobiales bacterium
ACCATCAATGACGGCAAGCCGGGCGAACGCTCGGTTTCGATGGCCTGTATGCACTGCACCGACGCGCCCTGCGCCTCGGTCTGTCCGGTCGATTGCTTCTACACCACCGCCGACGCGGTGGTGCTGCACTCCAAGGATCTGTGCATCGGCTGCGGCTATTGCTTCTACGCCTGTCCGTTCGGCGCGCCGCAATACCCGAAGGTCGGTAACTTCGGTTCGCGCGGCAAGATGGACAAGTGCACCTTCTGCGCCGGCGGCCCGGAAGCCGACGGCAGCAAGGAAGAGTACGAGAAATACGGCGCCAACCGTCTGGCCGAAGGCAAGCTGCCGCTGTGCGCCGAAATGTGCTCAACCAAGTCGCTGCTCGCCGGCGACGGCGACGTGATCGCCCAGATCTACAAGGAGCGGGTGTCCAAGCGCGGCTACGGCTCCGGCGCTTGGGGTTGGCAGACCGCCTACCGCGAATCGATCGCGACCTGATCCGGTCTCGCGCACTTATATCGGCGGCGTGGCCTTAAGCCGCGCCGCCGGTTTCGACAGCAAAAATTTGAGAAGAAATTGAGAAGACAAACGGGAGGAGATGCCATGTTGGGCGTTTTGGCGAAATTCATGACGCAGATTCGCTTCATCGCCGGCGCTCTTGCGCTCGCTTTCGTTATATCCGTCGCGACACCGGTCTCGGCGCAGCAGCCAAGTTCGGTCAATCCGACCGCGAGCGCGGTCAACGAGCAGAAGCTTCTTCAGGAGCTGAACCGGATCCAGGGCCGCGTCTCGATCCCGGACCAGAAATCGGACGTGTTAGAGCAGCCGGCAGGCCGCGAATGGCGGCAATGGCACCAGGTGACGTTGCGCTGGATCGGCGGCATCGCCATCCTCGGCATGCTGGCGCTGCTGGTGGTCTTCTATCTGGTGCGCGGCCAGGTCAAACTCGAGAGCGGCTTCTCCGGCCGCAAGATCGTGCGCTTCAACGCGCTCGAACGCTTCGTGCACTGGCTGACAGCCAGCTGTTTCGTCATCCTGGCGATTTCAGGCCTCAACATCACCTTCGGCAAGGCGCTGTTGCTGCCGCTGCTCGGGCCGTCGGCGTTCTCGACCTGGTCGGAACTGACTAAGTATTCGCACAACTTCCTCAGCTTCCCCTTCACCATCGGCGTGGTGCTGATCTTCCTGATGTGGATCGGCAGCAATATCCCGAACGGCAACGACGTCGAGTGGGTCAAGCGCGGCGGCGGCATCATCGGCAAGGACCATCCGCCGGCCGGCCACTTCAATGCCGGGCAAAAGATGATCTACTGGATCGTCGTGCTCGGCGGCGGCGCCTCGGCCGTCACCGGCTACCTGCTGCTGTTCCCCTTCTACGGCACCGAGATCGCGGGCATGCAACTGTCCCAGATCATCCACTCGGTCGTGGCGATGCTGTTCATCGCCGCCATGCTGGGCCACATCTATATCGGCACCATCGGCATGGAAGGCGCCTTCGAGGCGATGGGCGAGGGCACCGTCGACGTCAACTGGGCCAAGGAGCATCACCGGCTGTGGCTGGAAGATGAACTGGCGCGCGGCACGTCGACCGCGGCGGAGCGATCCGCCGCCGCGGCCCGGCCCGCCGAATAGGCTGGTTACACCAATAAAAAACGCCCGGCTCAAAAAAGCCGGGCGTTTTTTTTGTTTATCGTTCGTCGCGGATATCACATCACGGCGCCGGTGGCGCGTCGCTGCGATCAGGCGCCCAGGCGCACGCCGGTGGTGCTGAACGCCTTGTCAGCCTGCTCCTGCACGCCGCTGAGAACGACGCCGCCCACCACGGCGATGACCACGGCCGCGACACAGGCAAGGATAAAGGTTTTCATGAATGCTCTCCTCCCGAATGGATCGTTGTATGCCATCATAGCAGAAATCGTGACGGTGCGAGAGCGCTAAGTTTTGCGTTAGCGCCGCGCGCCTGCGACGTAAACGCCTGTCACGGTGCCACGTCGCCGGCCTCACCCGCGGCCGTTGCGTGGGTCGTTATTCGTGGAAGCCGGCGCGCCCACACCGCCCTCGTAACACATTGAAAATACACAATAATATTTGTTCGCTGAATTTGGCGGACCAGCGTGCCGCGTGTGAATTCCGTCACGCCGCTCGGCTAATGAATGCCCGCCTGCGCCGACAGCGCGCTGTGCCGCACGCGCTCGCGGTGCAGCGTATAGAGTCCGCTGCCGGCGATCAGCAGCGATCCGGCCAGCGCATAAATGTCCGACACTTCACCGAAGATGAAATAGCCGGCCAGTCCGCTCCACAGCAGCAGCGAATAGCGGAACGGTGCGACGACGATGACGTCGACATTGCGGAAGGCGGATACCGCGAATGTCGAGCCGATGCTCAGCACCACCGCCGCGCCGGCGATGACGCCAATATAGTCCAGCGCCGGCGCGCGCCATTCTTCGCCGATCGCCAGCGCCAGGATTGGCGCGGCGATGGTGCTGCCGAGCACGCTGGTGAAGGAAATGCCGAGCGTCGGCACAGTGGGGCTGATTTTGCGCGTCACCAGATCGCGCGTGGCGGAGCCGACCGCCGAGGCAAACGCCGCGAGCGCCCAGACATTGAACGAGGCCGGGCTTGGCTTGACGATCAGCACCATGCCGGCAAAGCCGAAAAGCACCGCCGTCCAGCGCCGCCAGCCGACCGGCTCCTTGAGAAAGAACGCGGAAAGCATGGTCAGCAACAGCGGCGAAGCGAGATTGAGCGCGATGAGATCGGCCAGCCGCATATGGCTGAGCGCCATGACGAAGGTGATATTGACCACCGCGTCGAGCGCGCCGCGCAGCACGACGATTGGCGTGAAAGCGCCGCGCATCCAGTTCACCTGATGCGCGTAAACGACGCCGATGCCGACGATGGCCAGGCAGATCGCGCCGCGCACGAGCAGCACTTCGCCGACCGGATATGACAGCGCCGCCAGCTTGGTCAGCGTGTCGTTGACCGTGAACAACGCGCAGGCCAGCAGCAAGGAGACAATGCCGCGCTTGTTTTCGTGATAGGTCGGCACTGGAGTCTCAAACGTGAATTGCGGGGACCCGTGCATCTGACACGCGGGTCGCGCACGGTCAAATGATGGCGTGGCGCACCTTGGCCGATACCCATTCGCTCAGGATCACGGTGGCGATGATGACCAGAAGCATCAGCGACACCTGCGTCCAGTAAAGCTGCGTGATCGCGGCGTTGAGTTCCAGGCCGATGCCGCCGGCGCCGACCAGGCCGAGCACGGTCGACTCGCGAATATTGATGTCCCAGCGGAACACGGAGATACCGGCGAAGGCCGGCATCACCTGCGGCACGATGCCATAGACGGTGGTCTGCGCTGGCGTAGCGCCGGTTGAGCGCACCGCCTCGACCTGCGACTCGTCGATTTCCTCAATGGCTTCGTACAACAGCTTGGCGACAAAGCCGATCGAGCGCAGGCCGATGGCGATGATGCCGGCGAAGACGCCGGGACCGACGATGGTGACCAGCATCAAGGCCCAGATCAGCGAATTGATCGAGCGCGAGGCGACGATGATGAACAGCGCGACCGGCCGCACGAAGGCAACGCTCGGCGTCGTGTTGCGCGCGGCGCAATAGGCGATCGGCACGGCGATGACAATGGAGATAATGGTGCCGAGCGTGGCGATGTTGAGCGTGTCCCAGATCGGCCGCCACAGATAATGGATATAGGACCAGGCCGGCGGCACCATGCGCGCGCCGAGGTCGCCGGCCTGCGCCGGCGCGTCGAGCACGAAGGCCCAGATGGTGCGTTCCGAAATCAGCTGGAAGCAATAGACGAACACCGCGGTGCCGAACAACCAGGCTGCCCAGACGGCGAACTGGGTCTTGCGGTCGCGCCGCTGCCAGACTTTTTTCACAATGACGGCGGTGCCGCTCATCACTGCACCCAGCGCCGCAGATAGCCGGACGAATATTCCGTCAGCATGACGATGGCGATGATGACCAGAATAATGGCGGCTGCAGAATCGAATTCATAGCGGTTGAAGGACGTGTCGAGCGTCGCGCCGATGCCGCCGCCACCGACAATGCCGATCACCGCCGACTCGCGGAAGTTGATGTCGAGACGATAGAGTCCGAGCCCGATCATGCGCGGCATCACCTGCGGCTGGACGCCGAAATTGAGCCATTGCAACCAGCCGGCGCCGGTGGCGCGCACGGCTTCGGCCTGGCTCGCGTCCATGTCCTCGATGTCCTCGGCGAGCAGCTTGCCGTAGAAACCGATGGTGGCGAAGGTCAGCGTGACGAAGCCGGCGAAGGGGCCGAAGCCGAACAGCTTGACGAAAAAGATCGCCAGGATGATTTCCTGAAAACTGCGCGACACCGCGAGCACCGAGCGGCAGAAATAATAGACCGGCGCCGGCGAAATGTTGCGGGCTGCGCCAATGCCAACGGGAATCGACAAAGCGATGCCGACAACGGTGGCGACCACCGTCATCCACAGGCTCTCGGATATGCCCTCGACGATTTCGCTCCAGCGGCCTGAGAAATTCGGCGGGAAGAACGCAGTGATGAATTGCGCGCCGCGCGGCAGACCTTCCCAGACGCGGGCCCAGTTGACATGGGTGGTGCCCAACGCCAGCGACAGGTAGATCGCCGCGCCGAGGATCAAGGTCCAGCGCAGCCAGGCGCGCTTGATCGCCGGCGGTTTTTTCCAGCGGCGATGGTTGAGCGCGAGGCTCACGTCAGCCCCGCCAGTCGGTCGCGTTCGATCGACGGCAATGCCGGCGCAGCCTCATCAACCGGCTCGGCGTCATCGTCGGCCTTGCGGATGGTCGAGGCCCAGTCTTCCTCGCCGTAAATCTGCGTCAGCACCGCGGGGGTGAGTTTGTCCGGCGGTCCGTCATAGACGATCTCGCCGAGTTTCAAGCCGACGATGCGCTCGGCGAACATCTGCGCCAGCATCACGTCGTGAATATTGATGATCGCCGCGAGCTTGCGCTCGGCGCACAGTTCCTTGATCAGCCGCATGATCTGCCGCGACGTCTTCGGATCGAGCGAGGCGGTCGGTTCGTCGACCAGCAGCAGCTCTGGATTCTGGATCAGCGCGCGGCAGATGCCGACGCGCTGGCGCTGGCCGCCGGACAGTTCGTCTGCGCGCTTGTCGGCCATGTGGTCGAGGCCGACCCGCGCCAGCAGGCGGAATGCCTCGTCGATGTCGGATTGCGGAAACTTGCGCGCCCAGCTTTGCCAGAAGCCGACATAACCGAGACGGCCGGACAGCACGTTTTCCATCACCGACAGCCGTTCGACTAAGGCGTATTCCTGGAAGATCATGCCCATGCGGCGGCGCATGCGGCGCAGATCGCCGCTGCGCAGACCGACGATCTCGGTATCGTTGAGTGTGATGGTGCCTGCGGTCGGCTCGACCAGCCGGTTGATGCAGCGGATCACGGTCGATTTGCCGGCGCCCGACGGGCCGATCAGCGCCATCACCTGGCCGTCCGGCACGTCGATATCGATGCCCTTGAGCGCCAGGTCGCCGGTGCGATAGCGTTTGGTCAGTCCCTTGATCCGTAACATCGCAACGCGCCCCCCGCGCGGCAGCAGCCGGGTCGCGCCTGACGTGAAGCGCAACTCGGCAAGGTCGCTATCGCTTTATTTGCAGGTGTACTGGACGCCGGTCGCCGCATCGATCTTGCGGATCACGGCCCAATCCTTCTGGTAGGAGATCGGCGAGAACTTGTCCTGCTCTTTGAACTCCTTCTTGAGTTCGCTGCCTTCCCAATTGAACGAGAAGAACGCTTCCTTGATCTTGGCGACCAGCGCCGGATCGAGATTGTAGACGTAGCCATAGCCGGTGGTCGGGAACGTCTCGGACTTGTAGATCGTGCGAATCTTGGCCTTGTCGACGACCTTGCGTTCGAACATGCGGAACATGACTTCGTTGGCGATCGCGGCGGCGTCATAATCCTTGTTGGCGACGCCGAGCACCGAATTGTCGTGCTTGCCGGAGAACACCGGCTCGAAGTCGGTCTTGGCTTCGAGATTGAACTCAGATTTCAGGATCGCCGATGGCGCTTTGTAACCTGAGTTCGAGGTCGGCGCGGTGAAGGCCAGCTTCTTGCCCTTGAGGTCGGCCGGCGTCTTGATCGGACTGTCGGCCGGCACGATGATTTCCATCTCATAGCCGAACTCGCCCTTCTGGCCGGCCATGATGGCGAAGGGCACGAAGCCGGCGCAGTTCACCGCCAGCGGATTGCCGCCGGAGTTGACGCCGGCGACATGCAGGCGGCCGGAGCGCATGGCTTCCAGTTGCGCGGCATTCGATTGCACGGGAAAGAAGGCGACCTTCTTGCCGGTCACGGTCTCCATATGCTTGATGAATCCATCCCAGACCTTGGAATAGACCGCGGGGTCTTCGACCGGCGTATAGGCGAAGATAATGGTCGACGGATTGATCAGCTTGGCGGGATCGGTCGGCGTATCGGCGACGAGGTCGCCGTTGACGTCGCAATAGGCCTTGTCGAGGAGGCCGCGCGGGCATTCCTGTGCCCAACCGGTCGCCATCAGCCCAGCGCTGACGATAATCGCCGCGCACACGCCGGTCACGCTGCTTTTAAGTCGAGCCATCGTCGCCTCCCTGTCGCCCCGAGCCCGTGGCCCAGGAACCCTTTCATTCGCATACATATTAGCCCAAAATTCCGCCGTTGCGCCAATGGGCACAGCCCGGCCATACACGGCTCATCACAGTGCCGTCAGTTTTGACGGAAATGGCGCCGGGCAGGTTGTCCCGCCCGGCGGACGATGGAACAATTGCCGGCATTGTTCGTATCTGTAGATAGTGCGGCGGCATAACCCCTACGTGACGGAGGCTGTTCATGGCGCAAGCCGCAATTTTTCCGGTTTTGCGCGGCACGGCCGTCGGCTCAGTGGCGGGCAGGCTTCCGCTCGATAGACTGCGCGGAGCCTGGCGCGCGGCGTTCCAGCTCGTCCGGGCGGAAACCGAAAGCCACGCCGCGCATTTGTCGGCCGAGGACCAGATCGTTCAGTCGATGGCGGACGCCTCGCCGACCAAATGGCACCGCGCCCATGTCACCTGGTTCTTCGAACAGTTCCTGCTGGTCGAACACGATCCCGCCTACAAGATTTTCGATCCGCGCTTTCCGTTTCTGTTCAATTCCTATTACGTCGCCGCCGGTCCGCGGCACGCGCGGCCCGAACGCGGCCTGATCACGCGGCCGAACGGCGAAGAGGTCACGCAGTATCGCGCCCATGTCGATGCCGCCGTGCTGCATCTGATCGACACCGTGCCGGAAGCCAATGCCGCGCGCGTGTTTGAAATTCTCGAGATCGGTCTCAATCACGAACAGCAGCATCAGGAATTGTTGATCACCGACATCCTGCATGCCTTCGCGCAGAACCCGACTGACCCGGTCTATGACGCTGACTGGCAGATGCCGCGCCTCGGCGCCGGGCCGCGCAGTCTCGATGCCGACGATTTTGTCGGCGTGCCGGCCGGCATCCACGCGATCGGACATGAGGGCGCGGACTTCTGCTTCGACAACGAAACGCCGAGCCACGACACGTTGATCCCGGCTATGCGCATCGCGCGCCATCTGGTGAGCAACGAGGAGTGGCTGGGTTTCATCGACGCCGGCGGCTACACAACCCCGTCGCTGTGGCTGTCGGACGGCTGGAGCGCGGTGCAGGCGCAAGGCTGGGAGGCACCAGGATACTGGCGAAAAGTCGATGGCCAGTGGCGCGTCATGACGCTCGCAGGGTTAAAGCCGATCGATCCGGCCCAGCCGGTATTGCATGTCAGCTATTACGAGGCCGAGGCTTTTGCCCGTTTCGCCCATAAACACTTGCCCAGCGAGCAGGAATGGGAGGTCGCCGCTCGCGCCGGGCTGTTGGCGGATGGGGACGGGGTGGCTTGGCAATGGACACGCAGTGCCTATTTGCCCTATCCGGGTTACCGCGCGGCCGAGGGCGCACTGGGCGAATATAACGGCAAGTTCATGGTCAGCCAGATGGTCCTGCGGGGATCGTCACTGGCCACGCCCGAGGGCCACGCGCGCGTGAGCTACCGCAATTTCTTCCATCCGTCGGCGCGCTGGCAATTCAGCGGCGTGCGCCTGGCGGATTTCATCTGAGCGTCTGCGAAGCGATACGAAGAGGCGATCATGGTTGCGCTTGCACGAACCGATTTGTTGACCGCGAATGTCGAGACCGAGGTCTCGTCGTTCGCGCGCGACGTGCTCAAAGGCCTGGGCGCACGGCGCAAGACTCTGTCGCCGAAATATTTCTATGACGGCGCTGGCTCGCAATTGTTCGAGCGCATCACCGAGCAGCCGGAATATTACCCGACGCGCTGCGAGATGCACATCCTGCAGGACAATGCCGCCGATATTGCCAGGCTCATTCCGGCCG
>CAITJJ010000135.1 GCA_903892675.1 uncultured Hyphomicrobiales bacterium
CTTCGACGCGCGGATCGACCTGGGCGAAGGTGCCGACCGCGCCGGAAATCGCGCAGGTCGCGACTTCCTTGCGCGCGGCAACCAGCCGCTCGCGCCCGCGCGCGAACTCGGCATAGGCATAAGCGAGCTTGAGCCCGAACGTGGTCGGCTCGGCATGGATGCCATGCGAGCGGCCCACCGTTGGCGTCAGTTTGTGCTCGAAGGCGCGGCGCTTGAGCGCGGCGAGCAGCGCGTCGACATCGGCGATCAATATATCGGCGGCGCGCACCAGTTGCACGTTGAAGCAGGTGTCGAGCACGTCCGACGACGTCATACCGGAATGCATGTAGCGCGCTTCCGGACCGACGATTTCGGAGACATGCGTCAGAAAGGCGATGACGTCGTGCTTGACCTCTGCCTCGATGGCGTCGATGCGCCCGACGTCGAATTTGGCGTTCTTGCCCTTGGCCCAGATGGTCGCGGCCGCTTCCTTCGGAATGACGCCGAGTTCGGCCATGGCGGAGGCGGCGTGCGCTTCGATTTCGAACCAGATGCGGAATTTGGTTTCCGGCGACCAGATCGCCACCATGTCGGGACGTGAATAACGAGGGATCATTTAAGCCGCTTCTCCGCGCGCCAGCGCCGCGGCATTGCGGATCGCGGCGATGTTTTCCTTGTACTTGCCGCCTTTAAAAACGGCCGAACCGGCGACCAGCACATTGGCGCCGGCTTTGGCGATTGATCCCGCATT
Organism: uncultured Hyphomicrobiales bacterium; assembly: GCA_903892675.1. Taxonomy (GTDB): domain Bacteria; phylum Pseudomonadota; class Alphaproteobacteria; order Rhizobiales; family Xanthobacteraceae; genus Pseudolabrys. The sequence continues at coordinate 731 of CAITJJ010000135.1, forward strand.
ATCGGCGGTAACGCCGCCGTCCACCTCGATATCGATCGGCCGTCCGGCGACGAGCGCGCGCACGGCGGCGATCTTGTCGAGCGCCGAGGGAATGAAGGACTGGCCGCCGAAGCCGGGATTGACCGACATGACGAGAATGAGATCGACCATGTCGATGACATTCTCCAGCGTCGACACCGAGGTGCCGGGATTGAGCGTGACGCCGGCCTTCTTGCCGAGCGCACGGATCGCTTGCAGCGAGCGATGCACATGCGGGCCCGATTCGACGTGGACGGTGATGATGTCGGAGCCGGCCCTGGCGAAGGCTTCGAGATAAGGATCGCAAGGCGCGATCATCAGATGGGTGTCGAAAATCTTTTTGCTCGCGCCACGCACCGATTGCATCACCGCGGGACCGAACGAGATGTTGGGGACGAAATGGCCGTCCATGACATCGACGTGAATCCAGTCGCAGCCGGCCGCGTCGATGGCGCGCACCTCGTCGCCGAGTTTGGCGAAGTCGGCCGCCAGGATCGACGGGGCGATGAGCAGCGGACGGGACATTCAACGGGCTCCAGAACGATGGGCTCGAGACGTAATTTGGGCGCCAAAATCGCCGTTCGCGTAACACGGCGGGGACCGGGGGGCAACGCGACGGCGGCGCGCGGCTAGTGGAGCGGATTTGACGTTCGCTACCCGTTTGCTGCGACCATCTTATGCGAACGTCAAATCCAAAGCTCCACTAGCATCAATAACTTGCTAGTGGTCCTTTGATTCTAACATTCGCAAAAGTGGCTCCGCAGGCCGGTTGCGAATGTTAGAATTGGACCACTAGGTCAATCGTACCGGCAAGAATTGCCGCTCGCGCGGATGCGGCATGGTTTGCCGGCCAGGCAATTGTGGAAAACTTCAGGTTTGGCGCGGCTTTTTCACGGACACGCTTCTGGCGCGGCCCTTGCAACTCCGGCTTCGGGTGCGATGACCGCCGGCCTTTCTGGCGGGTTTCAGGAGTTTGAGTTCATGTCCATGTCAGTGGGCGCATCGTCTTCAAATGCGCTTTCCTATTTGCAGCAACTGCTGCAGCAAGGCACCGCGGGCGCCGGCAATGCCAAGGCCGCGCAGGCGACCGATCCGCTCTCGATGTTGATGCAGGAGATCTCGGGAGGCGGCACGCCCCCCGGGCAAACGAGTGCGCCATCGTCCAATGCCGCGACCGGTCCGAGCGGTCCGCCGTTCAGCCCGGATACGATGTCGGCTCTGCTGTCGGCACAGGGCCAGCAAGCCGCCAATGGACCGGACGCAAAGCTGTTCGCCAAGCTCGACACCGATGGCGACGGGCAGATCAGCAAGGATGAATTCTCCGCCGCCGCCAGCAAGGCCGGCGCCGACAGTTCGGTCGCCGACGCGGTGTTCAATAAAATCGATTCCAATGGCGACGGTTCGGTCACTCAGGATGAATTGACCAAGGCCGACAAGGCCAGCCGGCCGCATCACCACCATCATGTTCACGGCGGTGGCGCGCAAGGCGCGGGCGGCGCGCAGGACCCGCTCGAGGCGATGCTGTCGACATCCAGCGCAAGCGGCGCGACGACCAAGACGTCGACCAATGCCGACGGCTCGACCACCACGACGATTTCCTATGCCGACGGCAGCAAGATCGACCTGACATCGGCGGCATCGTCGGCGAGCGGCAGCGCTTCGACCGCTTCCAAGTCCAATCTGCTCGAGCAGTTGATCAAGCTGCAAGCGCAGGCGCTTAACCTCGCAACCTCGACAATGTCTGCGGTCGCCTAGAGCCTTTCCGGCTTTGATGGAATCAAAGCAGGGGCTCTAGTCTCTTCTTTTGTCGCGTTTTCTTCACGCGAACCGGCGCCCACTTCGCTCGAAAACGCTCTAAAGACTACGGCCGCTGCTGGAGCCGTTTCGCCAACGGCTTCAGCAGCGCCGGAAATAGATAGATCGGAAACTGCGCCAGGGCGAAATAGAACCAGGTCAGTTCCGGCAGCGAGCCGCCGAGCGCCGCCATCACTACGCCGAGATTGCGAAAGCCGGTGAGCAGGCCGATCACCAGGCCGCGGTCGATGCCGGCGCGGTAAAACACCAGAACGCTCAGGCCGATCTGCAGCAAGGTCAGGGCGACGATCAGCCCGAACAATCCCAATGCGAAAAGCGGATCGGCCATGACGGTGCGCGGCACGACGTCCATGACGGCGATGGCGAAAATGAAAACCGCGATCACATTCAGCCCGTCGATCGCTTCCTTCTTTTCTTCGATCCAGCGTTGACCGGCGAGGCGGCGGATGACCCAGGCGACCGCGCCGGAGGCGGCGAAAAAGAAGAACAGCTTGCCGCCGAGTTCGAGCGGCGAAATCAGCGACGTGCCGAGAAACAGATAGCTGAAGGCGACGGTGGTGAGCGGCGATAGCGCGTTGCAGACGATCAGGGCAAACAGCGACAGGGCTACGTCCAGCCCCATCAGCGCGGCGAAGGCGGCCGAGGACGTGATCGGCGGGATCGCGACTTGCAGGATCATGATCAGATAGAGCGCCGGCATCGACTCGCGCATGCCCGACAGGGCGTAGGCCGTGCCGAACAACAGGGGCACAGCGATCATCACCCACAGCGCCGCGGCAATTGCCATGCCCGGCGCCTTGACGACGCGGGTAAAGGCGCTCGGATCGGTGCGCAGATAGGAAAACAGCAGCAGCACGAACACCGTCTCGGCCAGATGCGGTTTGACATAGGCCGCCAGCGCCGGCACGGAGAGGCCGACAAATATCGAGACCGCCAGCGCCTGCGTCCCGTGCCGTCCGATCCAGGCGAGCGCGGACCCTGGCAGGCTCAGAATATTCATTGCAGCGTGGCTCCGGCGGGACGAGGGCCGCCTTGATAGCGCCTTCAATGCCGATGATCCATAGATGGGCAAGGCAAGGCTCATGCGCATCTGGCGCAGGCCGGCATGGTTGAAAGCAAGGGAATAGGCGGCCATGGCACGAACCGATGCGATCGTTCTGGGGGCCGGCATCGTCGGCACATCGATCGCGCTGCAACTGGCCAAGCGCGGTATGAGCGTTGCGCTGGTGGATCGCGGCGGCGTCGGCGACGAGACGTCCTACGGCAATTCCGGCGCGATCGAAGGCTCGACCACCTATCCGCCGGCTTTTCCCTCAAGCCTGACGGCGCTGATGCGGGTGGCGTTCAAGCAGGGCAGCGACGCCAATTATCACTTTGGTTTTTTGCCGACGGTGGCGCCGTGGCTTTGGGCGTTCCGCGCCGCTTCGCGCCCCGACCGCGTCCTCGAGACGGCGCGGCTCAACCGGCCGCTGTTTGAGCGCGCTATCCCTGAGCACGAAACCTTGATGGCCGAATCCGGCGCGTCGAGGTACGTGCGGACGAACGGCTGGATGAAACTCTATCGCAGCGAAGCGGGCTTCGCGGCCTTGCAGCCGGAATTGCGGCTGGCGCGCGAATTCGGTCTTTCGTTCGAGGTGCTCGATGCCGAAGGCGCCCGCGTGCTGGAGCCGTTGCTCAATCCGGTTTTCAAGCGCGCGGTGTTCTGGCCGGGCGTGGTCAGTCTGAGCAATCCGCTGGCGGTGACACGCGCTTATGCGGCACGTTTCGCCGCGCTCGGCGGCGTCGTTCTGAAAGGCGATGCGCGCTCGCTGCATCGCTCAGGCCATGGCTGGCGCGTCGATACCGAACAAGGCCCGCTCGACACGTCGGAGGCGATCGTCGCGCTCGGCCCGTGGGCGCCGGATCTGCTTGCGCCGCTCGGGCTCAAACTGCCGATGGGGTTCAAGCGCGGCTATCACCGGCACTACAAGACCGACGGCAAGGCCACACTGTCGCGGCCGGTGATCGATGTCGCCAACGGTTATCTGATCACGCCGATGGAGCAGGGCATCCGTCTCACCACCGGCGCCGAATTCGCTGCGCGCGACGCGGCCCCGACGCCGGTGCAGTTCGACCGTTTGATGCCGCATTTGCGCGAATTGTTTCCGCTCGGCGAACGCGCCGACGACAAAACCTGGCTCGGTGCGCGGCCGTGCTTTCCGGATTCGCGGCCGGTGATCGGGCGGGCGCCCGGGCTTAAAGGTCTATGGCTCGCCATCGGCCATGCGCATTGGGGACTGACGCTCGCCCCGGTGACCGGGCGGCTCATCGGCGAGATGATGGCGGGCAAGACGCCGTTCTGCGATCCGGCGCCTTATGCGGCGGAACGGTTTCTGTAACTCAAGCTAGCTGGCTTTGGAAATTTCCCGGCAGATATATTTGTCGCGGATGCGCTTGTTGAAGAAAGTGCCCTTCGACAAGGCGTTTTTAAACGCCGAGGCAATCGTTGCCGGCACCATGTAATATTCATAGATGCGCCCGGTCGTGAAGGTCACGGTCAGGCGGCTGTGCGCGATTTCATAGTCTATCGACCGGACGGCGCTGGACGGCATGGACGCCTAACGCGCCAGTCATAAGTTTGTTCGGCCCGTCAGCCGTGCCAATCCTGCCAGCTTGCCAGCGCCACCGGAAATTTGAGGGCCTTGGCGCTATAGACGCCGCGGGCGATGGCGCGGGCCAGCACGTTGGCGGCGACCATGCCGAGTTCGGTCAACGAGAAAATCGGATCGATGAGCTTCTTGTCGCCAACCGAGGCGGCGAAGACGATATCGCCGTCGAGCGGCGTGTGCACCGGATAGATCGCCCGCGCCATGCCGGTCTGCGCCATCACCGCCAGACGCTTGCATTGCGCCTTGCTGAGTTTGGCATTGGTCGCGATGACGGCCAGAGTCGTCGCCTGGCCCGGACTGCCTTTGGTGCGCATTTCAAAGGCGTCGGGACCGAAACCCGACGGCAGGCCGTAGCCGCCGAATTCGTTGCCTTGCTCGAAAGGCGCTGCCCAAAAATGCGGACTGTCGCCGACGGTGACGCTGCCGGCGGCATTCACCGCCACCAGCGCGCCGACCAGAAGGCCGTCGCTGGTCTTCGCCGACGCCGAGCCGATGCCGCCTTTGAGATTGACCGTGGTCGCGCCAAGGCCGGCGCCGACGCTGCCGAGCGCGCAATCGCTGATCGCGCCCTTCGCGGCCTTGTAGCCGAGTTCGCGATAAGGCGGATAGCGGCCCCACTTCTTGTTGCCGCCGGACAGGAGATCGAAAAGGATGGCGCCCGGCACGATCGGCACAAGAGCCTCGCGCACCTTGAAGCCGCGGCCCTGCTCGCGCAGATAAGCCTGCACGCCTGACGCCGCATCCAGGCCGTAGGCCGAGCCGCCGGACAGGACGATGGCGTCGATGCCGTCGACCGTTTGCGCTGGATCGAGCAACGCGGTTTCGCGCGTGCCCGGTCCGCCGCCGCGCACATCGACGCTGGCGGTAACCGGCCTGTCGAACATGACGACGGTTGAGCCGGAGCCGAGCTTTGCGTCACCGGCATGGCCGACTTTCAGTCCCGGAATATCGGTGATGAGATTTTGCATGCAAGGCTTTTCATTGAGAATCGGGCTGATCACCTGATCACCGGCTTATCACATCCGCGCCAAGTGGGTCATGGCACCTTGCCATCGCCATAATAGTTGGCCCATGTAGTGGCCATGCATGGTGACGTCTCTTATCTGGCGGCCCTGATCGCCGGCCTGATCTCCTTCCTCTCACCCTGCGTGCTGCCGCTGGTGCCGCCTTATCTGGTGTATCTGGCCGGCACATCGCTGGAGCGTTTCGCCGACCGCGAGCCGGAGCCGCAGGTCAAGCGCGAGACCGTGATCGCCGCCGCGCTGTTCGTACTCGGCTTCTCAACGGTGTTTGTCGCATTAGGGGCCAGCGCCAGCGTCATCGGTTCGCTGATCCGCGCCTATTCGGGGCCGCTCGCCACCGTCGCCGGTATCATGATCATCCTCATGGGGCTGCACTTTCTCGGCCTGACGCCGATCGCCTGGCTGTACCGGCAGAAGCGCCTCGAGGTGGCCAAGCCCGTCGGATTGTGGGGCGCCTATGTGATGGGGCTTGCCTTTGCCTTCGGCTGGACACCGTGCATCGGGCCGATCCTGGCGGCCATCCTCGCGGTCGCCGCCTCCGAGCAGACCGTGGCGAAAGGCGCGAGCCTGTTGGCGGTCTATTCGCTGGGCTTAGGCATTCCATTCCTCGCCGCGGCTTTCGCCATCGAGCCGTTCGCGGCGTTCCTGGCGCAATTCAGGAAACATATGCGCCGCGTCGAACAGGCGATGGGCGCGCTGCTGGTGCTAACCGGCATTGCCTTTCTCACTGGCAGTCTCACCACGATGAGCTTCTGGCTGCTGGAGATGTTTCCGGTGCTGGGACGGATCGGCTGACCTGGCCACCAATAAGAAAAGCCCGGCATTGCTGCCGGGCTTTCTATTAGTCATCGATCGCGGAAGCGAAGCTTATTTCACCTTCGTGCAATCGTTGCCGGGGCATTCGACGTAAGTGATCTTGTTGTCGGCGCCCTTCTTCCAGATGTACATCACGTAGTCGAGATTGGTGCGGTCACCCTTCTTGTCGTAGGAGATGTCGCCGAGCACGGTCTTGAACTTCATGCCGGAGTGCATCTTCTCGGCAACCTTCTTGGGGTCGAGCGACTTGGCCGATTCCGCGGCCTGCTTGATGATCTGCAGGATGGCGTAGCTGTACAGGGTGTAGGCTTCCGGCTCGAACTTGGCGGCGCGGAACTTCGCCACGGCGTCCTTCGCGGCCGGGTTGCCACGCGCGTCGGGACCGTAGGTCATCAGCGTGCCTTCGACGCCGGGACCAGCGATCGAAGCGAGTTCGTCGGTGGTGATGCCGTCGCCGCCCATAGCCACGGCTTTGACGCCCTGGTCGCGCATCTGACGGATGTTCAGGCCGCCTTCGGTGCGCAGGCCGCCCCAGTAGACGAGATCGGCGCCCGACGATTTGATCTTCGAGACCAGCGCCGAATAATCCTTTTCGCCGACGTTGATGCCTTCGTACAGCACTTCCTTCATGCCGCCTTTGTTCAGCGCCTTCTGCGTTTCATCAGCCAGACCCTTGCCGTAAGTGGTCTTGTCGTGAACGATGGCAATCTTCTTGCCCTTCATGTTCTTGAGAATATAGGCGGCGGCAACCGCGCCCTGCTGATCGTCACGGCCGCAGGTGCGGAAAATGTTCCACATGCCGCGCTCGGTGATCTTCGGGTTTGTGGCCGACGGCGTGATCTCAAGCATGCCGTTTTCCTGGAACACTTCCCAAGCCCGCAACGTGACGCCGGAAATGAAGTTACCGATGACGAACTTCACGCCGTCGCCGGCGAATTTGATGGCAACCGCGACGCCCAGCTAGGGATCGGAGA
>CAITJJ010000136.1 GCA_903892675.1 uncultured Hyphomicrobiales bacterium
CCTGTTCTGATGCGCGCGCACGCTGCGCGAAGTGCGTGATCCCGAAAAGTGTGAAGCGGTTTTCGGATAAGATCACGCACCAAATGAGATGAACCGCGAAGCCACGGACCTGGCGGGGGTCCGGCATGAAACTTACGAGACGCTCGGCTCCACCAATGCCGAGGCGCTGGCGCGTGCGCGTTCCGGCGAACGCGGCGCGTTGTGGATTTCGGCGCGAACGCAGGACGCCGGCCGCGGCCGCCGCGGCAGCGCCTGGACCTCAACGCCGGGCAATCTCTTCGCCACTTTGTTGCTGGGCGATCCGTCGCCGCCGCCGCTGGCGCCGCAATTGTCTTTCGTCGCCGCGCTGGCCTTGCATGACGCGGTCGCCGAATGCGCAGCCCAGGTCGGCCCGTTGCTGAAAGTGAAATGGCCGAATGACCTGCTGCTCGGCGGCGCCAAGCTCGCCGGCATCCTGATCGAAGGCGAGAGTGCTCCGGCTTTTGCGGTTGTCATCGGCTTTGGCGTCAATTGCGCAACCCATCCTGACAATACGCCGTATCCGGCGACCGATCTTGCCGCCGCCGGCGCGCTGGTGGGGCCGGCGTCGCTTCTGGCGGCGCTGGCGCAGGCAATGCCGCGCCGGCTGGTGCAATGGGCGCGCGGCGATGGCTTTGCCGGCATCCGGGCCGACTGGCTCAAGCGGGCGGCGGGCCTCGGGCAGGATATCCGCGTCCGCCTGCCGGAACGGGAATTCAGTGGCCGCTTTGAAGGCCTCGACGATGCCGGGCACCTTGTGGTGCGCGGTCCTGCCGGTCTGGTGACGGTGACCGCCGGCGAAGTATTTGACCTCGGATAGAGAATAAGAAAATGGCGCAAGCACCACAAGAACTCGTCTTCGCTCCGCTCGGCGGGGTTGGCGAAATCGGCATGAACATGTCGGTCTATGGGCTGGGTCCGGCGGGCAACCGCAAATGGCTCGCGGTCGATCTCGGCGTGTCGTTCGGCCTTGAGGAGCATCTGCCGGGCATCGACCTGATTTTCCCGGATATCAAGTTCCTGATCGCGGAGCGCAAAAATCTGCTCGGTCTCGTCATCACCCACGCGCACGAAGACCATTATGGCGCGGTGCTCGATCTGTGGCCGAAGCTGAACTGTCCGATCTTCGCCACGCCGTTCACGGCGGCGCTGCTCGCCGCCAAGCGCGCCGGCGAGGCGGGTGCGATCGAGGTGCCCGTCACCATCGTCGCGCCGGGCAGCCGATTTTCGGTCGGTCCCTTCGATATCGACATGGTCAACATGGCGCATTCGATTCCGGAATCGCAGGCGCTGATCATCCGCACGGCACCAGCGACCGTGTTGCACACCGGCGATTGGAAGATCGACCGCACGCCGGTCATCGGCACCGGCACCGACGAGGCCAAGCTGCGCGCGCTCGGCGAGGAGGGCTGCACCGCCATCGTCGGCGATTCCACCAATGCGGTGCGCGACGGCGTCTCGCCGTCGGAATCCGATGTCGCCAAGAACATTGCCGCCTTGATCAAATCGGCCAAGGGGCGGGTGGCGGTGACGACATTCGCGTCCAACGTCGCGCGTCTGCGCGCGGTGGCGCTGGCCGCGCAGGAAGCTGACCGCGAGGTGATCGTCGTCGGCCGCGCCATGGAGCGCGTGGTGCAGATTTCGCGCGAACTGGGGCTGCTCGAAGGCATCAAGCAATTCCGCTCGGTCGACGCTTACGGTTACCTACCGAACAACAAGGTGGTCTGCCTGTGCACCGGCAGCCAGGGCGAACCGCGCGCGGCGCTCGCGCGCATATCCGAGGACCAGCATCCGGACGTCACCTTGACGCGCGGCGACATGGTGATTTTTTCGGCGCGCACCATTCCCGGCAATGAGCGCGAGGTCGGCCGCATCATCAACGGTCTAATCGACCAGGGCATCGAGGTCATCACCGACCGAACGCACATGGTGCATGTCTCCGGCCATCCACGGCGCGCCGAACTCGAGGAGCTGATCTCCTGGGTCAAGCCGAAGATCCTGATCCCGGTGCATGGCGAGTCGCTGCATCTGTCCGAGCACGCGGCGCTGGCGCGGCGCTGCGGCATCCCGGAAGTGGTGCAGGTTCGCAACGGCGATCTGGTGCGTATTGCCGTCGGCAATGCCCGCATCATCGACGAGGTGCCGGCGGGACGGACCTACAAAGACGGCCATATTCTGGTCGATGCCGACGCCCGCACCGTGGCCGACCGCAAGCGGCTGAGCTTTGCCGGCTGCGTATCGATCGCGCTGGCGCTGACCGACAAGGGCCTGCTGGCGGCCGACCCCGAACTCGACCTGATAGGCATTCCGGAGCGCGATCGCGACGGCGCGCTGATCGAGGATCTGGTCTATGACACCATCGAGGAGACGTTCGAGACCATGCCGCGCAAGCGGCGCACCGACCCCGACGCCGTCGCGGAAGCCGTGCGGCGGGCGGTGCGCTCCATGGTCAACCAGCGCTGGGGCAAAAAGCCGATGTGCCATGTGCACATCCTGGCAGTATAATAGGCTGCCGGCGCCAGCAGGAAGAGGAAGTCATGATCGGTCGTCTTAATCACGTTGCCATCGCGGTGCGCGACATCGCCAAAGCGTCCGCGGTCTATCGCGATACGTTAGGCGCGGAAATTTCGGCCAAGGTGGCGCAGCCGGACCACGGCGTCTCGACGGTGTTCATCACGTTGCCCAACACCAAGATCGAACTGCTGGAGCCGCTCGGCGACAAGTCGCCTATCAATAAATTTCTGGACAAGAACCCGGACGGCGGCATCCATCATCTCTGCTACGAAGTTGACGACATCATCGTGGCGCGCGACACGTTGAAAGCGCAGGGCGCGCGGGTGCTCGGCGACGGCGAGCCGAAAATCGGCGCGCATGGCAAGCCGGTGATGTTTCTGCATCCGAAGGATTTCTGCGGCACTCTGGTCGAACTCGAGCAGGCCTGATGAATACAACCACCATTATCGCGATCTATTTTTTGATCTGGTGGATCACTCTGTTCGCGGTGCTGCCGTTCGGAGTGCGCAGCCAAGGGGAGAGCGGCGACATGGCGCCGGGCACCGATCCCGGCGCGCCGGTCATGCACCGGCTCTTGTCCAAGTTCCTGTGGACGACGGCGATCGCCTCGACGATCTTCGGTATTCTGTATTTCTGTTACGTGCGCGATCTCATTCCGTATGAATTCCTGTCGCGCATTTCGTCGCCGCCGCGTCATTGAACGGTCGTACACGTAAGGCAGGATCGCTGGGCGCGTAAGCCGGGCCGGACAAAAAAGAGCAGGGCCAAAAAAAGAGCAGGGCAATGTGCCCTGCTCGGTCGCTTTTATTTGTCCCGTATCCCCGATGTTATTTCGTTTTCTATCGAGGCGGCGGCGATTTTCGCGCCAGAGACTTCCCTCCCAAGACTTGGTTCGTCGACTTGGACCGCATGTTGAAGCCGGTCGTTTTGTGCCGGTTGCTTCATCCATTTGGACAGGAATTCTTTAGCCGATCGTTTCGGCCCTGTCACCAGCATTCGTTGCTGCACTGCGTGATGACAATCGGCGCGTCGAGGACGACTGGTGCGCCGCTGACCGGGCGGATGGTCAGCCGCAAAATCCAGACCCCGGCGCGTGGAATATCCAGCGCGTCGATGTGCCAGGTTCCGTCGGGCCTTGGCTCGGCCGTGCGTTCGATTTTTTGTTCGACGTTTTGTTCGAGCGTGCGCGGCGTGTTGTCGCGCGGTTCCAACACAAGATTTACACTGCGGGCGTGGTAATCGCTCGAATCTTCACGCCAGAGGCGAATGGTGGCAGCGCTTTTACCGGCGTGGCCGGGGTCGATGGTGACATCGGCCATCACAATTTCGGTGTGGATGTGGACAAACGCTGCCTCCGATGGAGGCGCTGCCGCATTCGTGTGCACATGGGCGCCCGGGATCACCGTGCCAAGGACTCCGACCAACATCAGCACGCCGAGGCCGAGCGCGCTTTCGATCCGAGCATTGCGGCGCAGGGCGCGTATCGCCGGCGGCCCAGGCAGGCGTGGTGTGAGCCGGAAGCGGTTGACGGCGGCGAGCGCGACCATAAAGACGAATAAAGCGGCCTTGAGCGCCAGGACGCGGCCATAGGCGGTCGTCCATAGATTGCTTGGGCCGCCCAGCAGCTCCCAGCTATTGATCAGGCCGCTGCCCAGCAGGATGCCGACACTGGCAATGCCGATGGCCGAAAAGCGCGCGGTCGCGCGCCGGGCGAATGCGCCTTCGGCCGAGGCGGTACTCTTGCCGATGGCAGCCAGCATCAGAGCAAAGCCCGGCAGGCCACCGAGCCAGGCGGCTGCGGCCAAGAGGTGCAAGAGGTCGGACGTCAGATGGAGCCAGCCGGCCGCGCCCGGTGTCGCGCCGGCATGCCCGGTAAATGCGAGCAGGCCGGAAAGACCGGCCGCGGCCGCCAATTGCAGGGCGCGCTGACGCGGCAGCGTCATCAGCACGCCGAGCGTCACGGCCAAGCCAAGCCGCAGGCCGGCAATCTCGCCGAAGCGTGTGTCCGTCGCCACTGGCCCGAAGCCGAGCCAGGCATCGGCCAGCGGGATGTCGAGGATGTTGGCTGCGACCAGGACCAGCCAGACCAGCCCGGTCAGGACAGTGCCGGCAAGCGCAACCCAGACCATAAGCGTCAACCGGCGCAGCAGCGCCGAGCCTTCGCCCGGCCGCAGGCAAGGCGCGGCGACCAGCACGATGAAAATCACCGTGCCCGCCGCCAGCAGCGTCGCGGCGAAATGGATACCGCGCACGACAGCGAGCGGGTCTACTACCGGCACGGTCGCGCGCTCACCGGCAACCTGCCATCGTCAAGGCCCAACCTTGAAGCTGAACTCGCCTTTCGACCGGTGCGTATCGACCGAGAGCACGCGCCAGATCACCTTGTAGCTGCCCGGGCTGAGCGGCTTGAGCGGCACCCGCAATTGCGCGGTGTTGCCTGGCGCCAAAGTCGCAGCGCCGGTTTGCATCGCGACGCCCTTGGCGTCCTGCACCACGATGGTGCTGAACTTTGCTTCCAGCGCTTCGGTGAACCAGATCGTCACTTCCTTCGGCGGCTGGCCCTGCACGCTGTTCGGCGCCGGCATGGCGTGATCGAGATGGGCGTGGGCGAGGGCCTGTATCGGCGACAGCGTGGCGACGACAAACAGGCCGGCGATGAGGCAACGAAGTCCAGACATGATCGATCTCCTGACGTTGAGTGTCGCTCGCTTGCAGTTCGGCTCATTCGTGTCCCTTGGCTTGCGGCAGCAGTTTCAAACCCGGCGCCGGCGAGCCGAGTTTTTCGCCGGGCTTGGCCGGCGATGGCACGTCGGTCCAATGATGTGTACCTTTTTCACATTCCTGCACGACTGGGAAATACAAGGTTTCGCCTGCCGTCAGTTCGCCGGCAATATAAGTCGAGATGACGAATTCATCGTAGAAGGCGTCCGGCAGGTTGCCGCCGCTCCAACTGATTTCCTTTGGGCCCTCGGTGAATTTCGCGCCGTGTAGAAAGCTGTAGGGTTTGGCATAGGCGCCGCGCTTGACGTCGATGGTCCAGCCCGCTTTGACCATCGGCTTTACCGAGATGACGCCTTCGGGGATCTGCACGGTGATTTTGGTCGTCGCAGATTGCTCGCAGCCGTGCGGCACGCGCAGCACGACCTTGTATGGCGCATCGACGGGCGATTCGCGCCGTTCGAGGGTGACATGAGCGAGCGCGGGTGTCGCTGCGAGCAGAGAGAAGGCGGTGAGTGTAGAGCGGAGCATGATGTTGGCTTTCACGATTGAGCGTGCGGCGCGCGCAGCGATGCGCAAGGCGACGCGGCTTCTGATGAGGAACGGTTTTGGACGATGACGGAAAGGCGCGGCGATTGCCGCGCCAGCGTTTACGTCAGACGAGGCGGGCCGCGGACCGGGTGCTGCGCCGTGGCAGGTCGCGATAGCACAACGTGAGAGTTCGGTGCCAGAACTTGCAGCACCGACGGCGGCGCCAATTGAGCCGCCATGACAGAGTGAGGCCCGGAGGCGGTCGGCGCGGCATTGCATAGCGTGCAATGGTCGCAGGCCTTGACCGGCGATTGCTGGGCCGGAGCCTTTTCGGTCGTTGCGGCGGCAGTGTCAGCGCCGCTGTGACAGATAACCGAGAACGGATCGAAGGCAGCGCCAGCGGTCGGCGGCGCGGCGACCGACAGAATCGTGGTGAGGGCGATCGCTTAGATCGCCAGCAGACCAACGCTCCGTTTTAGCCACAGCCGCATGGACGCCCCACCAACGTGATCTTCATATTACATTAATTTTTGAACTGGAACAGGGGTCCGCGGTGTTTCGGCCGCCGCGGCATGGTTAAGCAAACGTTTACTCCGGCCTGACTAGGGTCGGGCAGCCTTTATGGGCGTCAACAGGGCCGAATTGCATGTGCGGATTTGCTGTCGCGATCGAGTGGCCGGAGGCCGACACTACCGTCGCGCGCTTGATCCAGGGCATTCTGCATCGCGGCGACATTACCGATCCGCTGTTCTCGCCTTTGCCGAACATCGCGATGTGCACGCGCCGCTTGCGCATTGTTGACGCCGAGCACGGCGCCCAGCCGCAGATTTCGTTCTATGGCCGGCTGGCCGTGTCGTTCAACGGCGAGATCTACAACCACGCGGCGTTGCGGCGCGAAATGGAAGACCTAGGCGTCGGCTTCAAGACTTTGTCCGACACCGAAGTGCTGGCCAATGCCTTGCAGATCTGGGGCCCGCGCGCATTAGAACGTCTCAACGGCATGTATGCCTTTGTCGCGGTCGATCTGACCAATGGCGAGTTTCTCGCGGCGCGCGATCCGTTCGGGGTCAAGCCGCTTTACGTCATGCAGGCCGGAAAAGGCTTTCTTTTCTGCTCGGAAATGCGGCCGCTGCTGGAGACGGTGCCGGAAGGCGACGTCATGCTGCTGCCGCCGGGCTTTGCCTTGGCTCGAAACAAATGTGCTCGTTTCAAATCGCCGATCTTTCCGCGTATCGATGCACCAGTAGAAAATTCGCCGGCCGCGCTCGACGCGATCCTGCGCGAAGCGGTGCGCACGCGCCTGCCACCCGATCTGCCAGTGGCGACTTTGTTCTCCGGCGGCATCGACTCGACTTTAATCGCGCATTACGCGCGTGAATTCCGTCCCGAAGCGCCGGGCTATTTCGTCGGCCTCAAGGCCGCGCCCGATTACCAGTATGCGACGGCTTACGCCGAGAAGACCGGCTACGATCTGCGCATGGTGCCGTTCGATCCGCATAGCGACGACGCCTTCGCCATGATCGACGACGTGGTGGCTTTCACTGAATCCTTCGAGCCCAATCTCATCCGCGGCGCGGTCTGTTCGCTGGCCGCCAATCAGCAGATGCACCGCGACGGCTTTCGCGTGAACTTGTGCGGCGAGGGCGCCGACGAACTGTTCTGCGGCTACGCGCCACTCGAAGTCGCCTTCAACGAAAGCGCAGCCGAAGGCCAGCCCGTGCGCGACGAAGTGCTTGGTCTGATGAACCGCGTCAGCCTGCAGCGCGTCGACCGCTGCGCGATGCGCTATCAGGTGGAAACGCGCGAGCCGTTCCTCGATCCGGCCGTCGTCAATTATGCCATGAATCTCGATGCGCCGGCTTTGGTGCGCGACCTCAACGGGCTGCCGACCGGCAAGATGCCGCTGCGCGATCTCTACAATCTTTATCCGGACCAGTTGCCCACGATCATCCGCGACCGCACCAAGGTGCCGTTCGGCGAGGGCGCCGGCCTCGACGTCAGCGCGCGCGAATC
>CAITJJ010000137.1 GCA_903892675.1 uncultured Hyphomicrobiales bacterium
GGCTTCCGAACAAAGCCCGTTCCCAAAAAGCGACAGGATTGCCGGAGGGCAATCCTGTGGGACCCGCGACGCGACGCTATTGCGGCGCAATATAGTCACGAAACGGCGCGAAGCAACCGCCCTATAGCGCATGCCGGCAACGCGGTTAAGCCGCTAAACGGCCAATTCTACCGATTTACGAGGCTTTTCAGATATTGGACGGCCGGCTCCAGGGTCCGAGGCTGGCGCCGGGCGGCAAAGCGCCCTGCAGCATGACCAGTTCGGCGATGGTTTCGGCGGTTACCAGGCCGACCAGCCGGCCGGCGCCGTCGATAATGCCGACCGCGGCCGCCTCCGCCTCCTGCAACAGCTTGAAAGCTTCCTCCAGCGAGTGCCGGTGGCCGATGGTAGGCAGTTCGGCCTGCATGGCGTCGCCGACACGGGCGTCCGGGCCGAGGGTCTTGAGAGCCTTGATGATGTCACCGCGCCCGAGCAGGCCGACCGGCTTGCCGGTGCCGTCGATAACGGGGAATTCGCCCTGGCTTGTCGACAGCAGAGTTTGCACCGCCTCGTCGACATGGGCGTCCGGCGCCAGCGTGGCGAATTGCGTCACCATCGCGTGGCTCACCGGCACGCCGCGCGACACCGCGCGCAACGCCACCATATGCGCTTCCGATGACGCCGCGAGATAGACGAAGATGGCAATGAAAATCAGGATCGGGTTGTACAGCAGGCCGAAGAATCCGAGCGCAAAGGCGACGAACTGGCCGATGGCGGCGGCGATTCCGGTGGCGCGCACATAGCCGAGACGGCTCGCCAGCGCGGCGCGCAGCACGCGCCCGCCATCCATCGGAAATGCCGGGATCATGTTGAACACGGCAATGAACAGGTTCACCGCGGCCAGGCGATCGAGCATCGGAATTTGCGTATTGTCGATGGCGCTGGCGGCTTGCGGATGCGCGCCGGCCACCAACACAAGCAGCAAAGCGATGGCGACATTGACCAGCGGGCCAGCGATGGCGATGAGGAATTCCTGGCCCGGCTCTTCCGGGATGCGATCGAGTTGCGCGACGCCGCCGATTGGCAACAAGGTGACATAGGGCGTGGTTACGCCGAAGGCACGGGCGGTAAATATATGGCCGAATTCGTGCAGCAGCACGCACAGGAACAGCAGGACCATGAAGGCGACGCTGTCCCAGGCGGCAGCGCCACCGCTTTGCGCGTAGCTGGCGGCGAAAATCCAGGCGAGGAACAAGAGGAAGGTCAGATGGACCCGCACCGCCGTGCCCGCCACGGTGCCGATGTTCAGTGACCAGGACATGAGAGCCTCATATGGCCGGATGGGTTTCTAAAAAGGTAGTATGGCTCTGAACCCTTTGCGAGGGTCGCACGTTTGGTCCACGAGGAATGTGACATGACGCAAAACGCCCGCCCGCAAAAACTAACCGCCGAGGCCCGCAAGGCAGCGCTGGCAAAGCTCTCCGGCTGGACAGAGGTTCCCGGCCGCGATGCGATTGCCCGCAAATTCACCTTCAAGGATTTCAACGCGGCCTTCGGCTTCATGACCCGGGCGGCCCTGGTCGCGGAAAAGATGGATCACCATCCGGAGTGGTTCAACGTTTACAAGACCGTCGAGGTGACCCTGTCGACGCATGATGCCGGCGGCGTCACCGAACTGGACATCACGCTCGCCGGGGCGATGGACAAAATCGCCGGATAGCCGGCGTCTTGCGGGCGGGCAAGCCATCCACCAAATACAGCATATGACTTACGAACAAACAGCACCCGGACCGGACGACAGCGACACATCGCTGCGGCGCAGCCTGTGGCGCAAATTGAGCAAGGTCGCCGCGCACATTCCTTTCGCCGAAGATCTTCTGGCCGCCTATTACTGTGCGTTCGACCGCAACACGCCGTTGTCGGTGAAAGCAACACTGATCGGCGCAATCGCCTATTTCGTGCTGCCGTTCGATGCGATCCCGGATTTGCTGCCGGTCATCGGTTTCACCGACGATGCCGCCGTGCTGGCGGCGGCGATCAGACTGGTCGCCGCCGCGATGACGCCGGACCATCGCGCGGCGGCGCGCAGCAAGCTCGACGAGATGTCGGCGTGTAAATAGTTACTGTGGTCCTCGCGAAAGCGGGTACCCATACGCCGTGCCCTATCGATAAGCCGCGGAGTATGGGTCCCGGGCCTCGCGCAAATGCGCTCACCCGGGACGACAAGAAATAATCAAGGCCGCAAGATGACCTTGCCCATGACCTGACGCGCGGCGAGCGCCTTGAGCGCCGCGGGCGCTTCAGTCAGCGGATAGACCGCGTGTACATGCGACGACAATTTTCCGTCTTTGGCCCAGGCCAGCAATTGCGCGTTATTGGCGCGATGGCCCTCCGGGTCGCGTTCGGTCCAGGCGCCCCAGAAAACGCCCAGCACGTTGGCGCTCTTCAGCAGATACAGATTGAACGGCACTTTAGGAATTTCGCCGGCGGCGAAGCCGACGACGAGATAGCGGCCGTCCCAGGCAATCGCGCGTAACGAGGCTTCGGCATAAGGCCCGCCGACCGGATCGTAAATCACGTCGGCGCCCTTGCCGCCGGTGACGCGCCGCAGCGCCTCCTTCAAATCTTCCGCGGCGTAGTCGATGGTTTCGTCGGCGCCATGTTCGCTCGCAAAGGCGAGTTTCTCCGGCGACGAGGCGCAGGCGATCACGCGCGCGCCCATGATCTTGCCGAGTTCGATGGCCGCGAGACCCGTACCGCCGGATGCGCCGAGCACGGCCAAAGTCTCGCCCGGTTTGAGTTTGGCGCGATCCTTCAGCGCATAGAGCGTGGTGCCATAGGTGACGCAAAGACCCGCGGCGCGGTCGACGTCCAGTCCGTCCGGGATTCCAGTCAGCTTGAGAACCGGCAGCGCGATTTTCTGGCGCGCGCCGCCGTAGCCTGTAAATCCAATGACGCGATCACCGGGCTTGAACGCGGTCACATCCGGCGCGACGCTCTCGACGGTGCCGGCGAATTCCGCCGACGGTGAAAACGGGAAGGCCGGCTTGGTCTGGTACTTGCCGGCGATGATTAACGTGTCGAAGAAATTCAGCGCTGCCGCCTCAATCCGCACCACAGCTTCGCCGGCGGCGGGCGTCGGGTCGGGAATGTCGGCGATTTCGAGGTCGTCGGGCGTGCCGTAACGGGTGCAGAGCAGGGCTTTCATGGGGTTCCGATTAAGTATTGGAAGGATGATTAGGTTAGCATGAGCGGCGGCGGGGCCATGGTTGACTTGTGGCCTTGGCCATTAACTTTTTAACGATATCCTTGTGTCCGGTGGCCCATTGCCGCCTTCACATTGTCGATATTCGCCCGTAATGGGGTAATATCCCTGGATTCATCAAACGGCGTCACAGCGTCGCTCACTTAGCCGGTAGGGCCCGATGAAGAAACAGATTTGCCACCGTTCCACGATCGCACTGTCTGGCGTCGTCGCACTCGCGTGCGCGCTCATGGTTCCGGACCTGGCTTCTGCCCAGCAGAAGAAAAAAGCCGACCCCAGCGAACAGGCTGTGCTGCTCGGCCAGTTCGGCGACTGGGGCGCCTATACGGCAACGCCCGGCGGAAAGAAGGTGTGCTTCGCCCTGTCCAAGCCGACCAAGGCGGCGACTGACCCGGCCGGCCGCAACCGCGACGCCTCCTACGCTTTCATCTCCACCCGGCCGGCCGAAAAGGTGAAGAACGAGGTCTCGGTGATCGTCGGCTACCCGCAAAAGCCAAGCTTCGACGCCAGCGCCACGGTCGGCACCGCCAACTACGTCATGTACACGCAAAACGATGGCGCCTGGGTCAAGAATGCCGCCGAAGAGGCGCAAATGGTAGAAGCCCTGCGCAAAAGCGCCGATCTGGTAGTGAAATCCGAATCCGCGCGCGGCACCAAATCGATCGATACCTATTCGCTCAAGGGCATCGGCGAGGCGCTCGACAAGGTCGCGGCGGAGTGTAAGTAGGGCCCTGGCACCCTATATTGCCGGGAGAGCCGCGCGCCGCGCGGACCTGATGATCTGAGCCGATGACCCGTACAGTAGAAACCGCTTCGGCCCCGTTCGTCGAGAAAGCGCCGCTTGAGCTTTACGTCGCGCCGGAAAAGCCGTCGCTGATCGGCCTGTCGCGCAGCGAACTGGCCGACGCGCTGGGCGACGCCGGCGTGCCGCCGGCGCAGCGCAAGATGCGCGTGCAGCAGCTCTGGCACTGGATCTATTACCGCGGTTCGACGTCCTTCGACGACATGACGACGATGGGCAAGGATCTGCGCGCGGCCATGGCCGAGCGCTTCACGCTGGCGCGGCCGGAAGTCGTCGCCGAGCAGGTGTCGGTCGATGGCACGCGCAAGTGGTTGCTGCGGCTTGAAGGCGACGGCAACTCGAAACTGCCGCACGACGTCGAGTGTGTTTACATCCCCGACACCGAACGCGGCACTTTGTGCGTTTCCAGCCAGGTCGGCTGCACATTGACCTGCACATTCTGCCACACCGGCACGCAGCGACTGGTGCGCAATCTCACCGCCGGCGAAATCGCAGGACAGGTGCTGGCCGCGCGCGACCGTCTCGGCGACTGGCCGGGCGGCACGCGGCCGACTGACGGCGTGATTCCAACCGGCGAACGCTGCGTCACCAACATCGTCATGATGGGCATGGGCGAGCCGCTTTATAATTTCGACGCGGTGCGCGACGCCATACTGATCATGTCGGACGGCGAAGGCATCGGCATTTCCAAGCGGCGCATCACTTTGTCGACCTCCGGC
Organism: uncultured Hyphomicrobiales bacterium; assembly: GCA_903892675.1. Taxonomy (GTDB): domain Bacteria; phylum Pseudomonadota; class Alphaproteobacteria; order Rhizobiales; family Xanthobacteraceae; genus Pseudolabrys. The sequence goes on from CAITJJ010000137.1 coordinate 4,766, forward strand.
GTGGTGCCGAACATCGAACGCGCTGGCGCCGAGATCGACTGCATGCTGGCGATCTCGCTGCATGCCGTGCGCGACGAACTGCGCAACGAACTAGTGCCGCTCAACCGCAAATATCCGATCGCGCAATTGATGGAGGCGTGCCGCAACTATCCCGGCGCGTCGAATGCGAAACGGATTACCTTTGAGTATGTGATGCTCAAGGACGTCAACGATTCCATCGCCGACGCCAAGGCCTTGGTGCAACTGCTCAAGGGCATTCCGGCCAAGATCAATCTGATCCCGTTCAATCCCTGGCCCGGCACAAAATATGAATGCTCGGACTGGGACCAGATCGAGAAATTTTCGCAGGTCGTGTTCGACGCCGGTTACGCCTCGCCGGTGCGCACGCCGCGCGGCCGCGACATTTTCGCCGCCTGCGGCCAGCTCAAGAGCGCGACCGAAAAGATGTCGGCGCGCGAACGCATGGCGCTGCGCGCCATGGCGATGACGGATGAATAGTCTTTCGCGCGAGCCCGCGCGCACGTCGAGCGAATAGTCATGTCCCTTATCGGCCGCATCTTCGTCATCATCTTCGCCGTCATGGTCGCGAGCCTCGCCAGCGGCATCGCCATCGCCGTCGGTGTGCTTGGCCCGCAATGGCAGGCGACGAGCGGCGATGTCGGCGAGCGTGTCGTGTTCTGGGGTACGGCATTCTTCGGCGCCACGGCGACCGGCGGGGCCGGGCTGCTGCCGCTGCTCGTTCTGATCGCGCTCGGTGAGGCTTTCAAAATCCGCTCGCTGCTCGCCAACGCCGCCGGTGGCGCGGCGATGCTGCTGATCGCCTATTACGGCAGCGGCCTGGCCACCCCTTACGAGGAATCGATCGATCATCCGCCGCCGGCCATCTCGCGCGAGGTGGAGATTGCCGCCGCCGCTGGCGCGGTATTCGGCCTGGTCTATTGGGCGATTGCCGGCCGCCGGGCCGGCCGCTGGCGCGAGCGCGCGACCGTCTAGTTCAGCACGCGGCGCAAAGCCGCGCCGTCTTTCCATTTTCGTCGCCCTCGGCTAGACCGCAGCGCATGCGCAAGGGACAAGCATGAATCGCACCGGACTACTGATCGCGCTGGGCATCGCCGCCGTCGTCGGCCTGGTATTCGGGTTCTATCCGGAGCTCGATTTGCGGGTGGCGCGCTATTTTTTCGAATTCAAAAGCGGCGGCAATAATTTCGGCTTGCGCATTTATCCGCCGCTGATGATCGCCCGCGATGCCGGGCTCTGGGTCGGCACGTTGATAATAGCGCCGGTGCTGGCGGCCTTGCTCTGGAAGCTGATCCTGCCGCGCCGCAAATTGCTGATCTCGGGCCGCGCCATTTTGTTTCTGACGGCGACACTCGCGCTTGGGCCCGGCCTGTTCGTCAATGTCGTGCTGAAGGATCACTGGGGCCGGTCGCGGCCGATCGATGTCAAGCAATTCGGCGGCGCAGAGCATTTCGTGCCGTGGTGGGACCCGCGCGGCGACTGCCCGAATAATTGCGCCTTCGTGTCGGGCGACGTGTCCGGTGCGTTCTGGACCATCGCACCGGCGATGCTGACGCCGCCGCCGCTGCGCGTGATCGCCGTCGGCGCCGCGCTGACGCTCGGCACCGGTATGGCGATCATGCGGGTGATGGCCGGCGCGCATTTCGTCAGCGACGTGATTTTCGCCGGCGTGTTCACGTTTCTCATCATCTGGCTCATGCACGGCCTGATCTATCGCTTGCCGCGCACACGCCTCACCGATAAAGACACCGAGCGCGCGATCGAGCGCGCGGCCATGCCCGGCCATAGGTTTCTCATTGGGCTGTTCGGCAAAAAATAGCGATCGAGCCAAATCGGCGACCGCTAGTTCTGAACGCTGCCCCGCTGTCGGCGGATCAGCTATGTGCGGCCGGAAAAATGCCAACGTAAGGTGGCATCGTAACCCGATTGCGCGGTAACATTAATCGATAGAGTTATGCTGCGGCGCCGATATGGGCGATGCTTGCCGTTTCGAAATTGTTCCGGCTGGAGGCTATGAATGAGCGAAGCGAAGGACGAGGTTCTGCGGCGCGTCTTGCAGATGAAGATGCGGGCGCTCGGCGACCCGGCGCAGGTGTTGATGCTGGTGCGGGGCGCGGCGCCGTTCTATCGCGCGCTTGGCGGTACCAAGGTGCGCTTCCTGCAGAACGTCGACGACCCGGCGCAATTTTGCATCGAGATCGAATATGAGGCCAGCGCGGCGATCGAAATGAATCGTCAGAAGGTCTCGAGCGACCCGATGATCCGCGGATTCCTGCAAGGCTGGCGGACGCTGCTCGCGGGCAGCGCCGATGTTGACGTCTATCAGGACGTCACGGTCTAGCGCCTCGCCGTCAAACTTCAAAAATCCGCTGCACGGTCCAGAACAGGCCGGTGGCCGCAATCGCGGCGCAGGCCGGCATGACCACGCGGGCGCGATACCAGGCCCGGTCGCTGACCCAGAAGGCGACGGCGAAATAGGCGACGGCGATCACGGTTAGCTGCGCCAGTTCGATGCCGACATTGAAGCTGACCAGCGCCGGGATGATTTCGCCGCGCGGCAGATGCAATTCGGCCAGCGCGCCGGCAAAGCCCATGCCGTGCACCAGGCCGAAGCCGAACACAACAACCGGCCGCCACGGCGTCAGACGCGGCGTGAGGATGTTTTCAATGGCGACATAGGCGATCGACAGCGCGATCAACGGCTCGACGATCTGCGGCGGCATCGACAGCACACCATACATGGTCAGGCCGAGCGTCACCGAATGCGCGACGGTGAAGGCGGTGACTTGCACGAGCACCGGCTTCAGTCTGGGCGTCAGCAGGAAGATGCCGAGCACGAACAGAATGTGATCGAGCCCCTCCGGCACGATGTGGCGAAAGCCAAGCGACAGATACTGCGTGACGATTTCGATGCGCGATGGCGGCGGACCGCTGGCGGAAATAGGGAACGGCTTGCTTTCGGCATCGCCGTCGAGCCATTGCGTCCCCGGCTCGCTGCCTTGCGCATCGCTGAACACCACGGCATAGGTCGAATAGACCAGGCCGTAACGCCAGGTGACCGCCTTTGCCTGCGCAGGGACATCGCCTTCGGCGCGCAGCACGACAAAGGCCGGCCGCGCGATATCGTCTGGCATTTCGACTTGTGTGACTGTGACGCGGGCGGGCGATACGACACCGTCGAAGCGAACTTCGATATAGTCGGCGATGATCCGCGTCGCCGCCGTCAGACGGGCGCGCACGATATCGGCGTCGAGATTGGCGACGCGCGGCTGGCCGGCCTGCGGTCCGATTTTATTGGCGAGCGCCGTCGGCGCGGTTGTGATTTCCGCCGACCAGGTCTTGTCGGTCAAGGTCAGCCGCACATTGCTGGTGCCGATCTCATGCGCTTGCGCGACAAGCGGCAGCAGCCAGAACAACGGAACTAATGTCAGCCGCCGCGCCGTCATGGTCCCGGCACCTCGCAGGTCAACGACGCCCAGTGGCTGTCCCAATCGGCGCTGGAGAAAAAGCCGGCACGCACCATATGCACCGACTTGATCAACCAGACGCCGGACCGCGGCAAGGCAAAGGCGAACGCACCCAGCGCGTCGCTGCGCATCGCCAGTTTTATCGACGGATCGTCGCGCCACAAAGCCTCCACCAGCGCCCCCGCGAGCGGCTTGCCATCGTAGAGTATAGTCCCGCGCAACGGGCCGGCCAGCGGTACGGTCGGGTCGTCGCGCGGCACGATCTCATAGGCAAAGCCGAGAGGGCGCGTGGCGGTGGCGTCGGCCCGCCCGCCGGTGAGGAGCGCCTTGGCGTAGCGGAAAAACCGCTCGCGACCGGGCTTTTGCGCTTCGCCGCGCCGCGAACGCTCTGCCACAATCGCATCAAGACCGTATTGGCGCAGATAGTCCTCGAATTTGTCCGCCGGCAATTCGATGTCGCTGCCGCTGCTGCGGTAGCCGATCGCCGCCGTTGTATCGCCGCCGGCGCGAAACAGGCCGGCCGGATCGATATGGTTGGCGCCGCCGATATCGGCATCGGCGCCGTTCTGCCTGATGAAGAATTGTTCGATAGCGCCTGACTGGCGCGGCACCGGGTCGCCGGCAAAGTCCTGTCCGACCCACAAATGCACGGCGACGATCGAGCCCGGCGAGGGCTTGAAGGCCGATGGCTCGATCCAGAAATCATGCGCACGCGCCGGCGCCGCCATGTTTGGCGTTACCAGGAGCAACGAGACCACGATCAGCGCGGCCAGGCGCGCCGCGATGACCGCGGCGCGCGCGTCACTTGTCGATCGCATCAAGCCGGCGCCAGCTTGCGCCGGAACTTGAATTTGATCGTGCGCCATAGCCAGCGGATCAGCCGCCAGACGATTTCGACCAGGCCCCAGGTGAGAACGGCAAAGACGACGATGACCGGAATTACATAAGGCCAGATGCTGTCGGTACGCACGCGTTCCGGCGAATCCGGGAATGGCTCGGCCAGATAGGGGAAGTCAGGCAGGAAGTCCTTGTCGTTCTTGGTGGCGCGCGGCCAGCCGCCTTCTATGAACGAGAGCTCCTGAAGCAGGCAATCACCCGTGCGGCATTGAATGGCGTTGACGTCGTCGGGAAGCTGGCGGCCGTTCGGGTAACCGGGCGGGAAGCGCGTGGTGAAGATCATCACGTCTGGCGCCAGATCGTATTTTCGAAACTGGAACGTGAATTCGAGCAGTCCGGCGATGGCCTGCGACCACCATTCCTTCTTGTCGTCGAGAAAATTGGCGACCTTGTCGAGAAAATCCTTGGCCTTGGTCAGCTCGCGCACCTGGTCTTTCGGGTCGTAGAAATTCAGCAACGGAAAGCGCGGCAACTGGCTGCGGATAGAGCGACCGACGCGGTCAGACAATTTGCCGTTGCCGTAAGTCGCGCCCCACAGGATGAAATCCTGCTGGCCATCGGGGAACGCATTCTTCGGAATGCTCATCACCATCGAGATGACGTTTTTCTTGAAGAAGCGCGGGAAGATGAAAGGGTCGTCGCGCACGCCGCTATAGGTGCGGATTTTGTCGGTGTTCTTCAAGCCGGTATAATCGATCGACTTCAGCGTGGTGTCGTCGTTGAGCCGCACCTTGATGGTGACGTCGGGATGCAATTTATCCGGGATCGGGATCGTGCCGCCGTAACGCGCGCGATCCTCGTCACTGTCAAAGGTCACCAGCGTCGTCAGGTCTATACTGATGACGTATTCGTAGGCGCCGAGATTGTACGGCTTGGCGTTGGTCAGCGACTTGCGCATGTTGAAGATCAGGACGTACTGATCGTCCTTCGGGAAAATGAACAGGCCGGTGATGTTGGCGTTCGGATCCGTCAGGTTCAACGGGTCGGCGTGGTCGGATGCCCGCGACGCGGACGGCATGAGCAGGGCGACGAGGACAAGAAGGGCGGTGAGCCCCCAAAAGGCGCGGCGTTTCATCGGCGGCACTCCTTCCTGATGGCATCCTAGGACGGCGACAATCCGCATGCAACAATAGATTGTATTATATAAATTAAACATCATTAGATTGCATACAATCGACGCGCCGCCGCGCGCTTGCGCCACCGGCGTCTCCGCCTATAGTCCGACCAACTTTTCAGCCGCATTCCGGCTTTTCCCCATGGGTCCCAAGGGCGTTCAATGACTAAAGGCGATGTGAAAAAGGTGGTGCTGGCCTATTCCGGCGGGCTCGACACCTCGATCATTCTCAAATGGCTGCAGACCACCTATGGCTGCGAGGTCGTCACCTTCACCGCCGATCTGGGACAGGGCGAAGAGCTGACCCCGGCGCGCGAAAAAGCGCTGCGCGCCGGCATCAAGCCGGAGAACATTTTCATCGAGGACCTGCGCGAGGAATTCGTGCGCGACTTCGTGTTTCCGATGTTCCGGGCCAATACCGTCTACGAAGGTCAGTATCTGCTCGGCACCTCGATCGCCCGGCCGCTGATCGCCAAGCGGCAGATCGAAATCGCCCGCAAGGTCGGCGCCGACGCCGTCTGTCATGGCGCCACCGGCAAAGGCAACGACCAGGTCCGCTTCGAGCTTGGCTATTACGCGCTCGAGCCGGGCATCAAGATTATCGCGCCGTGGCGCGAATGGGAATTCAAGGGCCGCGAGGACTTGCTGAAATTCGCCCGCGATCACCAGATCACGATCACCAAGGACAAGGAAAACGAAGCGCCGTTCTCGGTCGACGCCAATCTTCTGCACTCATCGTCCGAGGGAAAAGTGCTGGAAGACCCCGCCGTCGAAGCGCCGGCGATCGTCTATCAGCGCACCATCTCGCCGATGGACGCGCCCGACCAGGCGACATCAATCCGTATCGGCTTTGCCAAAGGCGATCCGGTATCGATCGATGGCGTTATGCTGTCGCCGGCCTCGATCCTGGCGCGGCTCAATCAGCTAGGCCATGACAACGGCATCGGCCGGCTCGATCTGGTCGAGAACCGTTTCGTCGGCATGAAGTCGCGCGGCGTCTATGAAACGCCGGGCGGCTCGATCCTGCTGGTGGCGCATCGCGCCATTGA
>CAITJJ010000138.1 GCA_903892675.1 uncultured Hyphomicrobiales bacterium
TCCTGCAACAGGCCTTGCGTGACTTTATAGGCGCCCTGATATTCGGCGACTTCCTCGCCCATGACGAAGACATCGCCATCGCGGCGCATTTCCTCGGCCATCGCGTCGCGCAGGGCTTCGCGCATGGTCATGGTGACCATCTCGGTGCCTTCGGGAATGTCGGGGTCTGAAGGGGGAAGAACTTGGGGGGCTTGAACGTGCGGCGCTTCGGGAGCGGCCGGGGCAGCGGAGGATTTAACTTCGGCTTTCGTCTCGGTCTTGGCAGGCGGTTTAGCGGCGGGTTTGGCAGCAGGAGCGGCACTGGCTGCAGAAGCGGTTTCGCCGTCGGCAAGGATTACGGCGATCGGCGTATTGACCGCTACATCCTGCGTGCCTTCGGCAACGAGAATTTTACCGAGCGTGCCCTCGTCGGAGGCTTCCACTTCCATGGTGGCCTTGTCGGTCTCGATCTCGGCGATGATGTCGCCGGACTTGATCGTGTCGCCCTCTTTCTTGAGCCACTTGGCGAGGTTGCCCTTCTCCATTGTGGGCGACAGCGCGGGCATGAGAATATTGGTGGGCATGGGCGCTACGGTTTCCTGCTCAGAATGTCTTGTCGTGCGTCGGCTCGTTCTAGCGATAAATGTCGGTGAACAATTCGGACACGTCCGGCTCCGGATCGTGCGTGGCGAACTCGGCCGCTTCGTTGATCGAATCGCGCACGCTGGCGTCGATCTTTTTCAGATCGTCTTCCTTGGCGAATTTCTTTTCCAGGATGCGATTGCGGGCCATGTCGATCGGGTCGTGCGTGGTGCGGACCTTGTCGACTTCCTCGCGCGTGCGATACTTGGCCGGGTCCGACATCGAATGGCCACGATAGCGATAGGTCAGCATTTCAAGAATGTACGGACCTTTGCCGGCGCGGCACCAGGCGACCGCCTTGTCGGCGGCGGCTTTCACCGCGCGAACGTCCATGCCGTCGACCTGCTCGCCCGGAATCTTGAACGAGAGGCCGCGCCGCGACAGATTGGTCTCCGACGACGAGCGCGTGCTTGCCGTGCCCATGGCGTAGTGATTGTTCTCGATCACATAGACGACCGGCAGCTTCCACAGCTCGGCCATGTTGAAGCTCTCATAGACCTGGCCCTGATTGGCGGCGCCGTCGCCGAAATAAGCCAGTGCGACATTGTCATTGCCGCGATAGCGGTTGGCAAAGGCCAGCCCCGTGCCGAGCGGCACCTGCGCGCCGACGATGCCGTGGCCGCCGTAGAAACCCTTTTCGACGCTGAACATATGCATCGAACCGCCCTTGCCTTTGGAAAGCCCGTGGGCACGGCCGGTCAGTTCGGCCATCACGCGCTTCGGGTCCAGGCCACAGGCGATCATGTGGCCGTGGTCGCGGTAGCCGGTGATGACCTGGTCGCCTTTTTTCAGCGCCATCTGCATGCCGACGACGACGGCTTCCTGGCCGATATAGAGGTGACAGAAACCGCCGATCAGCCCCATGCCGTACATCTGTCCCGCCTTCTCCTCGAAACGGCGGATGGTCAGCATGGTCTGGTAGGCGGAAAGGTCCTGCTCCTTGGAGAACTCGACAAGCGGCGTCGTTGGCGCCAGGTCGTCGGATGTCTGGGCATTGGAATTGGCTTTAGCGGCCGACATGGGCGCTCCCTAGACGCTATTATTCTTGGCTCATGCGAGTCCAAGCAGAACGGTGTCTAACATTTTGCGCGCGCACGATCTTTTCAAATAACGGCTTCCCGGAGCCGGATTCGTGCGTGGCCGCCCTGCAATGTCAGAAACCCTCACCTGACCCTTAGCGTAAATCGCCGGGGCGCGGAAGCGGCACCCTGCCGGGCAGCCTTGCGTGAAATATCGGGGAAGAGGCGCTCATCGGCAAGCGGCGGTGGATAATACCCCCGCACCGCCGTTTGCCGGCTCAGCGCGGGTTCAGCAGCAAGGTCAAGTCGCGCGAGTCGACATAGCCAATCAAGGACCGGGCGCGTTCGTCCAGCATGTCCGGATCGATGCCATCGGAGCGCAGCAGCGCCACCCGCCGCTCCCAGACCATCCGTTCGGCCTTGATGGTGCGCAGTTCGGCCTGCATGGCCGCCAACTGCTGATCGAGGTCCGCCTGCGCGCGCAAGCCATGATTGCCGGTAAACGCATTCACGGCGAAATAGCCGATGAACAGCGCGGCAAACACGTAAAGACCGATCGCGGTCAGGATGGCGTGGCGGCGGCGGTGAGAGACCATGGTGCGGCGCAAGATGCAGCAACAGCGTTAAGGGCGGTTTAAGGCCCCGAACCGCGTCCGCCGCTGGAACCGGCCCTAGAGCCTTTCCGGCTTTGATGGAATCAAAGCCGGGGCTCTAGCCTTTTGTTTTGTCGCGTTTTCCTCACGCGAACCGGTGCCCACTTCGCTCGAAAACGCTCTCATACCTCCGCCGCGCGCCGA
>CAITJJ010000139.1 GCA_903892675.1 uncultured Hyphomicrobiales bacterium
GCCGAACGGGCGCTGGTAAATCTTGCCGTCTTCCTCGCGGCGCGAGAACGGCATGCCCCAGTGCTCAAGCTCGTACACCGCGGCCGGCGCGTTGCGGCACATATATTCGATCGTGTCCTGGTCGCCGAGCCAGTCGGCGCCCTTGACGGTGTCGTACATGTGCCACTTCCAGTCATCCTCGCCCATATTGCCGAGCGCGGCGGCGATGCCGCCTTGCGCCGCGACGGTATGCGAACGAGTGGGGAAGACCTTGGTGATGCAAGCGGTGCGCAGGCCCGCTTCGGAACATCCGACAACCGCGCGCAGGCCCGCGCCGCCGGCGCCGACGACCACGACGTCATAGCTGTGGTCTTCGATGGGGTAGGCTTTGCCACCGATAGAAGGGCCGCCATTGAGTTTGCCGTTTGCGGCCATGCCTAGACTCCGAACGAAAGCTTGAGAATGGCGAAGGCGCAAGCCAGGCCGACAGCGATGACGAAGAACGTGTTCATCATCAAGCTCAGGAATTTGTATTTATCGTCGTGGACGTAATCCAGGATGATTTCCTGCATTCCGATCCACATGTGGTAGGCGCTGTTGAGGATGAACAGCAGCATGACGATGGCGACCAGCGGCGAACCGAGGATCTGGACGACGGCGGCGTGGCTGCGCCCGAGCAATGCGATAACGATGACGATCAGCGCGATGCTCAGCGGGATGCCGGCGACCGCGGTGACGCGCTGGTGCCAGAAATCCCTTGTGCCGGCGCGCGCGGCGCCCAGGCCGCGCACGCGGCGGGCGGCGGTGCGCATGTCATTTGGCTGCTGGCCGATCATCGCGGGCCCCCCATGGCGAGATAGCCGACGAGCCAGACGACCAAGGTGAGCGAGATCGAGCCGACCAAAGTGGCGATCGTGAGCAGTTCGCGCTCGGCCGGCTCCATGCCGTGCAGCGTGTCCCAGATTAGATGGCGGATGCCGCCGAGCATGTGATGCAGCAGTGCGAAGGTGTAGCCGAAGAGGACGGCGCGGCCGATCAGCGTCCCCATGAACCATTCGACATTGGCGTAGGCGTTGGGACCGGACGCCGCCGCGACCAGCCACCAGGCGAGCAGCAGGATGCCGAAATAAAGCGCCGCGCCGGTGATGCGATGCACGATCGACATCGTCATCGTCAGCATCGGCCGATAAATCTGAAGGTGCGGTGAGAGGGGTCGCGAACGCGGTCCAGTCGCTGAACCCGCCTTAAGCTCGGACATCGTCAATCTCCAAATCGCACCCCCGGAACTCTGTCGGCGGTCGCGCAAGTCTTGTAGCGGGCGCTTGGTAACCAAACTACGCGGCTACCGCAACGCACCAGAGGGTTGCAGCGGCCGCGACTTTCGAATGGAACCAAATATAACTTCTTCAAAGACGAACCTAAACGGTGTAAAATGCCTGATCAATATGTGTTTTGCGTAGCCTGCCTTCGTGAATTAAGAAGGGTAGCCCGGTCCCCTCATGCGGTTCGATTTTACCGACCTCAGTCTTTTTCGGCATATCGTCGAAGCCGGCAGCATTACCCACGGCGCCGAACGGCTGAATCTGGCGCTGGCGGCGGCATCCACCCGCATTCGCAAGCTTGAGCAGGCTTTCGGCGCCGAATTGCTGGTGCGCGGCCGCCAAGGCGTTGTGCCGACGCAGGCGGGGCGGATGCTGCTGCAGCACGCCCGGACCATTTTGGCGCAATCCGACAAACTGCAAGAGGACCTCACCCCTTATGCCCGTGGTCTTGCCGGCCAAGTCCGGGTGCTGTCCAACACCAATGCGTTGACCGAGTTCCTGCCGGAGACCTTGAGCTCGTTCCTCAATACCAATCCGGACATAAGCGTCGATCTCGAAGAACGCCTCAGCGATGAAATCGTCGGGCTGATCGCCGAGGGCACCGGCGATATCGGCATTGTCGCCGGCACCGTCGACCATGCCGGTCTGCAAACCTTCCCGTTCCGCAGCGATCGTTTCGTGCTGGTGGTGCCGACCGGCCATAAGCTCGCCAGCCGCGCCAGCATCGGCTTTGCCGAAGTGCTCGACTACGACATGGTCGGGCTCGATCGCGCCAGCGCGATCCAACGGTTTCTCGCCGACAAGGCCAACCGCATAGGGCGGCCCTTGAGGTTGCGGGTGCAGTTGCGGTCTTTCGACGCCATTTGCCGTCTCGTCGAGTGCAATGTCGGTGTCGGTATCGTGCCGGAAACGACGGTCGAGCGCACCGCGCGCAGCATGGCGATCAGCGCGGTGCAGCTTGCCGACTCATGGGCGCTGCGCGAACTGACGATCTGCGTGCGCGATCTCGACGCGCTGCCGCCTTATGCGCGTACGCTGGTGGATCATCTTCGCGCCAGCGTCTAGCGCGGCATCAACACCCAGTAATCGAGATCGAGAATGACCGCCGGGTCGTATTCCTTGCCGATCTTGTAGGGGAAGTCGTCGCACGGCTTATCTTTCGTCGCGACGGTGCGTAGGCGCAACGCGCCTACATCGTTGCGTCCCGGCACTTCGGCCGTCTCCAGCACTTCGCTCCAGGCAAACACGGTCAGCCCGGCGAACAACGGCGATACGTGGCGGCCGCCGTTGATCGCCGCGACGTGGAACGCATTGCCGAGCCCGTTGAACGACAAAGCCCGCGCCAGTGAAATCGCGTGGCCACCGTAGATCAGCCGATGGCCGAAGCGGCCTTTGCTTTCGGTGAAATGATCGAAGTGGATGCGCGCGTTGTTCTGATAAAGCCGTGTCGCGATCATATGCTCGGCGTCTTCCACAGTGATGCCAACCAAATGATCGATCTTTTCGCCGGCTTGATAGTCGGCGAAGCGGTGCGGACTGCCGGCCAGCACATTGTCGTAGGCCGCCGTATCGAGTTTGGGACAGGCTTTGCCGAGCGCGGAGGCCGGCACGCTCTCCGGCAAGGTCGGTACTTTCTCCTCCGGCGTCGGCGCACTCTCGTCGCGCTTCTTCACCATCACCCAGCGCGCATAATCGAGGACAACGGCGCCGGTCTGGTCGAAGCCGCGCGAGCGCACATAGACGATGCCGGTCTTCTTGTTGGAATTTTCCTTGAGCCCGATCACTTCCGACACCGAATTGAGCGTGTCGCCGGGATAGACGGGCTTGAGGAAATGACAATCGGCGTAGCCGAGATTGGCGACGGCATTGAGCGAGATGTCCGGCACGGTTTTGCCGAAGACGATGTGAAATACCAAAAGATCGTCGACAGGCGAACGCGGGTAACCGACCGCCTTGGCAAAAGCGTCCGATGATTGCACTGCGAAGCGCGCGCCGAACAGGCCGTTATAAAGAGCGACGTCGCCCAAAGTGACGGTGCGTGGCGTGGCGTGGCGGATCACCTGGCCGAGCTTGAAATCCTCGAAGAAATTGCCGGCATTGGTCTCGGTGGCGGTCACGGCATAAGGCTCCTTCGGCGGGCATTCCGGCGCGGCCATTCTCACAAAACCGGCGCGCGAAGGCCAGTGGCGAACCGCGCGGCCACCATGCCGCCGGACGCCTTGCCATTCCCGGCCCGGCGCTTTAGCACTCCGCGCAGCAATTTCCTTTCCGAGGCGGACGATCATGGCAACCCACAATCTCCTTCTGCTCCCCGGCGACGGCATCGGCCCCGAAGTGATGGCCGAGGTGAAGCGCGTCATCGACTTCTTCAACAAAAAGGGGCCGGACCGTTTCACCTTCGACGAGGGGCTGGTCGGCGGCGCCTGCTACGACGCGCACAAGGTGTCGATCACCGACGCGACCATGGAAAAGGCCAAGGCGGCCGACGCGGTGATCTTCGGTTCGGTCGGCGGCCCGCAATGGGACAAGGTGCCCTACGACGTCCGTCCGGAAGCGGGTCTGCTGCGCCTGCGCAAGGACTTGGTGCTGTACGCCAATTTGCGCCCGGCGGTGACTTATCCGGCTTTGGCGGACGCTTCTTCGCTCAAGCGCGAACTGGTCGAGGGTCTCGACATCATGATTTTGCGCGAGCTGACCGGCGGTGTCTATTTCGGCGAACCCAAAACCATCACCGATCTCGGCAATGGACAGAAGCGCGCCATCGATACGCAGGTTTACGACACCTACGAGATCGAGCGCATTGGCCGCGTCGCCTTCGAACTGGCGCGCAAGCGCCGCAACAAGGTGACGTCGATGGAAAAGCGCAACGTCATGAAGTCGGGCCTGTTGTGGAATGAAGTCATCACCGCCCTGCATGCGCGCGAGTACAAGGATGTGCAGCTCGAGCATCAGCTCGCCGATTCCGGCGGCATGCAGCTGGTGCGCAATCCGAAGCAGTTCGACGTCATCGTCACCGACAATCTGTTCGGCGACATGCTGTCCGACATTGCGGCGATGCTGACCGGCTCGCTCGGCATGCTGGCTTCGGCCTCGCTCGGCGAAGTCGATCCGAAGACGCGCAAGCGCAAGGCGCTGTATGAGCCGGTGCATGGCTCGGCGCCCGATATCGCCGGCAAGGGCATTGCCAATCCGATCGCAATGATCGCGTCGTTTGGCATGGCGCTGCGCTACTCTTTCGACCTCGGCAAGCAGGCCGACATGATCGACACGGCGATCGCGGCGACACTCGACAAGGGCATCCGCACCGGCGACATCGCTGCCGCCGGCGAGAAGACCGTCAGCACCTCGGAAATGGGCTCGGCTATTCTGGAAGAGCTGGAAAAGCTCGCCGCCTGATTTGAGCGAACAACCCGAAACGAAAAACGCGGCCCTGACGGCCGCGTTTTTTATTTGCGATCGCGTCCGCTGCTTAGAAGCGCAGGAACGGGTTATTCTTGCCGAAGCCCGGCTCAAGCGCGCCGGGCAGCGGCGACTGGCTGCTGCCGAAGGCGGTGTTGTTGAGCACACTGGAGGCGCTCTGGTTCGGCGCCGACGCATAATCGCGATCGTGGCGGCTGCCTGGCAACACCTCGGTGCCCGGATCGAGATAGGAGCGGCGCTGGATGATGACGCGGGTGCGGGTGCGGCCGTCTTCGTCGCGGCTGGTGAAAACCGTATTGCCGCGGGCGTCGGTTCGCATGCGCCGCTCGGTCGACTGGGCCTCGGCCGAAACGGCCAGCAAAGCCAAGGTGCCAAGCGCGGCAAAGAAGGTGGCAACGATTTTCAGGCGCATAAAAAAGACCTCGATCGGACGGTTCACTATTGCGATGCAGTCTAGCGGGCTTTTTCTCGGGAAAACAGAGCTAATCCTGCAACAATCGCCGGAGAATCGTTAAGAAACCCGTTCTTTCCGCCAAAGTCTCGTGGGGGAACGCCATTGCGCGGGCGACGATCAGATTCGATAGTTGGCTACCGCTTGCAACCGCGCACATCACGGGACCGGCCATGGCGCTCGATATTCCATCGACTTTGTCGGCGCTGCTGCCGCGGCTGATGGCCTTCGCCCGCACCCTTGTCGGCAATCCGGACACTGCCCGCGATATGGTGCAGGAAGCGATCGCCCGCGCCCTCGGCGCGCGCCGCGTGCCGGCCGACGCGGCAGCCTATCGCGCCTGGATGTTCAAGATCGTCCGCAACGCCGCGCTCGATGAGTTGCGCCGCAAGCGCATCGTACCGATCGAGCAAGAACCGGCGGTCGATCTTTGGCGTTTCGACAATGCCTGCATCGCCAAAATCACTGTCGAGCAAGGCCTGGCAGGTATTGCCGCGCCACACCGGGAAATTATCGCCTTGATCGACATCGCCGGTTTCAGCTACGCCGAGGCCGCCGCGACACTCGACGTGCCGATAGGCACCGTCATGAGCCGCGTCACCCGCGCGCGCATGGCGCTACTGGCCGCAATCGAGGCAAGTTCGGTGCGCCCCCTGAAGGCGAGCCAAGGCAAATAACAAGGCAAACAGCAAGGCAAGTAAAAAGCAATCAATATGGCAACCGATCGCACCACCGACGACAGCATCGAGCGTCTCAACGCCTTGATCGACAGCGAATTGCCGCTGGCTGATCACGCCGCGTTGGCCGATCGCATCGCCGCCGGCCGCGATCTGGCGCAAGCGCATGCGACCTTGGCGCGGTTGAAAGCCTGTATCGTCGAAACCGCCGCACAAACGCCGGTGGGCGATGTTGCCATTCCACATTCAACGCCGGGGCGGCGGCTTTTGCCGGCGCTTGGTCTGGCCACAGCGGCGGCCGCGGCGCTGCTGGCTATAGTGACGCTTTATCCGGAGCAGCGGGCCGATCAGGCGTCGCGCACGGAAATCGCGCCGCTCGTGACGCTCGCCGCGCTGCCGGTCGCGCCTGTCATTCCCGATCTGACAATTGCCGGCCTCAATCTGGTCGGCGGCGAAGTCGAAACATCCGCGCAGACGGCGGTGCTGGTCGCGGCCTATCGCGGGCCGCGCGGCTGCCGCCTTGAACTGCGCGTGCGACCGGCGGGTTCGGCAATGACGGCCACTGTCGGCACCAGCCGCGCCGCCTGGACCGCCGGTGATCTGGCCTATGAGCTGGTGGCCTTCGGCATGCCCGCGGGCCGCTTCACAGCGGTGGCTGCCGCGGCGGAAGCGGCGACCCGCGCCGGCGCCATGCCTGAGAATACGACCCGCCTGCGCGAAGCGAGCCTTTCGGCGCCGCCATGCACGGGTTGAGCGCAAGAATCGCGCGCAAGACGATGGAATAAAAAAGCCGGCCGGTTCGTTTCTTCTCCAGCGCGGCATGGCGAGGGCCATGAAACGCGGAATGCCGCCGTGACGCGGCTGGGAGGAGACAAAATGACCGACAAAATCGAGCGATCGATCGAGGAACTGTATCGTGACGATCCACTACGCGCCGACGCCGTTGCGTTCGGCCGTGAAACGGGGCCGAGCCGCCGCGGCTTTCTCGGCGGGACGGGACTGGCCGCCATGAGCGCGGCGGTAGGCGGGACCATTCCCTTCGCCGCCAATATGCCGGGCGGGCTGATCCCGGCGGCAATGGCGCAGACGTCGCCAGCCGCATCGCCGCCGCCGATCCCGGCGACCGCGCCGAAGGGCCCGCAATATCTCAAATACCCGGGCAAAAACGACAAACTCGTGGTGATCGGCGAACGTCCGCTGGTCGCCGAGACGCCGGAAAATCTGCTCGACGACGACACCACGCCGATCGAGAAATTCTTCGTCCGCAACAACGGACAAATTCCGGAAGAGGCCAAGGACCCGGACAAGTGGAAGATCACGCTCGACGGCGAGGTCAACAACAAGATCGAGATCACGCTCGGCGAGTTGAAGGCGAAGTACAAGGCGCAGACGCGCCGCATGGTGCTGGAATGCGGCGGCAACGGCCGCTCGTTCTTTTCGCCCCCGGCCAGCGGCAATCAATGGACCAATGGCGGCGCCGGTTGCGCCGAGTGGACCGGCGTAAGGCTGGCCGACGTGTTTAAGTCGGCGGGCATCAAGCCATCCGGCATCTACACGTCGCATTATTCGTCCGATCTGCATCTGTCCGGCAATGCCAATACGCCGACGCTGTCGCGCGGCGTGCGGATGGCCAAGGCGATGGACCCGGACTCGATGATCGTCTGGGCCATGAACGGCCAGCCGCTGCCGAACATTCATGGCGGGCCGGTGCGGCTGATCTATCCGGGCTGGCCGGGCTCGGCGTCGCAGAAGTGGCTGACGCGCATCACTATCCGCGACAAGGAGCATGACGGGCCGGGCATGACCGGCACGTCCTACCGGCTCACGATCAATCCGATGGTGCCAGGCGGCAAAGCCGATCCGAAGAACTTCAAGATTCTCGAATCGATGCCGGTGCGTTCGATCATCACCAGTCCGGCCAACGGCGCCAAGCTGGCGGCCGGCACGCGGGAGGTGAAACTGCGCGGCGCCGCATGGGCCGGCGATTTCACCGTGCGCCGCGTCGACGTCTCGACCGACTACGGTGTGACGTGGCAACCGGCCAAACTGGAAAAGACGAAGAACCGCTATGACTGGCAGCGCTGGAACGTTGCAGTGAAATTGCCGAGCGACGGCTATTACGAAGTCTGGGCGCGCGCTACGGACTCGCGCGGTCAGATGCAGCCGCATGTCGCGCCGAACTGGAATCCGAGCGGCTACGGCGGCAATACGATGCACCGCGTTGCCGTGCTGATTGGATAGTCGGCAGGGCATTGTCCAGACAAAAGCCGGGCGGGCTCGCTCCGCCCGGCGCTTTCTTGAATTTCAGACACGATACGGAAGTGAAGGCATGGTGTTGCGCTCGCTTGTCACGCTCATTCTTGTAGCCATTTTGTCGGCGGCCGGAATCGTCTTCGCCGATGCGCAACCGAAGACCTTTACGCCGCGCGACGAAAGTCCCGAGGAGTTTCCGGCCGGTCCGGGCCGCGACGACACGTTTTACACCTGCACGGCGTGTCACAACTTCAAGCTCGTCGCGCAACAAGGCATGAGCCGGCGGCAATGGGAAGAGACGCTGGCGATGATGACGGAGAAGCACGGCATGCCGGCGCTCGATCCGAAGGATCGCGAAGCGGTGCTTGGCTATTTAGAGAAGGCTTTCGCGCCGAGCGCCCGCGCGGCTCCGGGTGGCTGGCAAAACCCGTTTCTCAATCGCTGAATGTCAGCGTCCAGGATTAGCGATTTTGGCGGCGAGACTCCGGCTGCATGGCCAGAGCCTGCCACAGCATCCGGTATTTCGGTGTCGCCGCCAGCAGCGGTTCGCGCTGGCCGCAAAAACTGCGGTTGCGTTCGGCCTGTGCGAACAAGGCGCCGACTTTCGGCTCGCTGCCGGCCGCCAGCAATGTCAGCCGGTCGAGCGCGCAGGCGAGCATGCTTCGCGGCACCAGACCGCCGCTTTGGCAAAACCAGCCGGATACTTGCAGGCGCGGATCGGCGAAACGGCGCAGGAAGCCCAGACATTGGCGGTCGGCGCCGGTCGAGGTTGCGAAGCTGACCAGCGTCAGCGCTCCGAATTTGCTGGCCAGCGGTTCATCCTCAAGCGTCACGTCGATCGGACCCATCGCCGCCGCGCTATCGGCGATCGTGGCGGCGGGATCGGCATGGATCGGCGGTTCGCTGCCGGGACGGTAAATCTCGACCTGAAGAAATGGCGTCGGTGCATCGGTATCGCCGAGGCTGAGGATGTCCTTGCGGCCGCCGCCTTCGGCGTGGCGACGGATGGCATAGCGCGCCGGCTGATCGCCGGCCTCCGGAATGGCCAGCGCAAAGGCCGGGAACGGTCGTTCGATGTCGATCCAGTCCGACTGATCGATTGGTGTGATTGGTTCCTTAACCGGCGGCGATTGAAAGAACTGCGCTGCCGCTATGGAAAGGATTGCCAGGGCCCCCACATAAGACAGCAGCCGCACTATTTGGGCGGGTACGTCGTCGCGCCAGGAATGCAGAGCCGGGTGCATCAGCGATCCCTCGGCAACACCTGAAGGCCAAATGGGGCGCCAGCCGCCCAAGCTGCCTTTGTCGCCGTTGTCATCGGCGCCATTCTCGCCTAGAAGCGCTGCCACCCGGTTGTAGTGTGTGGCGTTGAGACTGGGAATTATTTCGGAGAGTTAACAATGGGTTACAAGGTCGCCGTGGTCGGCGCTACCGGCAATGTCGGGCGCGAAATGCTCAACATTCTGGACGAACGCAAATTTCCCGCCGACGAAGTCGTCGCGCTGGCCTCGCGCAAGAGCGTGGGCCAGGAATGCTCGTTCGGCGACAAAACCCTGAAAGTGAAGGCGCTCGACCATTACGATTTCTCCGACGTCGACATCTGCCTGATGTCGGCCGGCGGTTCGGTATCGAAGGAATGGTCGCCGAAGATCGGCGCGCAGGGCGCGGTGGTGATCGACAATTCGTCGGCCTGGCGCATGGACCCGGATGTGCCGCTGA
>CAITJJ010000140.1 GCA_903892675.1 uncultured Hyphomicrobiales bacterium
CACACCCTCGATTATTTTTGAGGGAAACGAAATAGGAGTTGGCTTGCCCGGGGCCGCAAACAATACGGGCGATCGCGCGCGACTGCTTCTCTTCACCCTCCCCCTCCAGGGGAGGGTGAAGAGAAAGCGATCTGTGCGAAAGCTCAATTGCTTTACCTTACCCTCTTCGCCGACTAGTTTCCCCCGCATGCTGCCGGACGCCAAGGACTTCGAGTCACTCACCCGCCAATTCCGCTGGAACATTCCGGCGCGCTACAACATTGGCGTCGACGTTTGCGACCGCTGGGCCGAGACCGATCCAGAGCGCCTTGCCATCCTGCATGTGCAGCCGGATGGCCGCGAGGATCGTGTCACCTTCGGGCATTTGCGCGAGGCCTCGAACCGCCTCGCCAATGTGCTGCGCGCGCAAGGCATCAAACGCGGCGACCGCGTCGCGATCTTCCTGCCGCAGTCGCCCGATGTCGCTATCGCGCATATCGCCATCTACAAGTTAGGGGCGGTGGGGCTGCCGATCGCTGTGCTGTTCGGCCCCGACGCGCTCTCTTACCGTTTGCATAATTCCGGCGCCCGCGCGCTGCTGACCAACGCGGCCGGCCTCGCCAAGCTCGACGACATTCGCGCCGAAACGCCGGATCTTGCTTGCGTGCTGTCGGTCGATGGCGCGGGCGATGACGCAGCGGGCTGGCCGGAGCTGGCTGCGCGCGCCTCATCACACTTTACGCCGGAGATCACCACGCCGGACGATCCGGCGATGATGATCTACACGTCCGGCACCACCGGCCAGCCAAAGGGCGCGCTGCATGGCCATCGTGTTTTGCTCGGTCATCTGCCCGGCGCCGAGTTGCCCTATTATCCGTTTCCGCAGCAAGGCGATCGCTTCTGGACGCCGGCCGACTGGGCCTGGGCCGGCGGCTTGCTCGACGTGTTGCTGCCGTGCCTGCATCACGGCGTCGCCGTGGTGGCGCGCAAGTTCGACAAGTTCGATCCAGAGGAAGCCTTCGCGCTGATGCAGAAGGCGCAAGTGCGCAACGCCTTCATTCCGCCGACCGCATTGCGCATGATGCGCGCGGCGCCGAATCCGCGCGGCCGTTACGATTTCAAATTGCGCGCCATGGGCTCGGGCGGCGAATCGCTCGGTGTCGAAGCTCTGGAGTGGGGCCGCGCCGCTTTCGGTCTCACGATCAACGAATTCTACGGCCAGACCGAATGCAACCTGGTCATCGGCGCCTGCGCCCAGCTCGGTCTGTCGCGTGAAGGCTCGATGGGCAAGGCGGTGCCTGGCCACACGGTGGCGGTGATCGGGCCCGATGGCACCGTGTTGAAACCCGGCGAGATTGGACAAATCGCAGTGAAGCGTCCCGACCCGGTGATGTTTCTCGAATACTGGAAGCGGCCGGAGGCGACGCGCGACAAATTCGTCGGCGACTGGATGACCACCGGCGACCAGGGCACGATGGATGAGGACGGCTATTTCACCTTCATCGGCCGCGACGACGATGTGATTACCTCATCGGGTTTCCGCATCGGCCCCGGCGAGATCGAGGACTGTCTGATCGGCCATCCGGCGGTGGCTTTGGCCGCCGCGGTCGGCAAGCCCGATCCGCTGCGCACCGAGATCGTCAAGGCCTTCATCGTGCTCAAACCCGGGCACACGCCCACCCCGGAGCTGGCGAGCGAGATTCAGACATTCGTCAAGACGCGGCTGTCCGGCCACGAATATCCGCGCGAGGTTGCCTTCATCGAGACGATGCCAATGACGACGACGGGCAAGGTGATCCGAAGATTGCTGCGCGAGCGCGATTAAGCGTCTTTTTGTTTGTTGCCGAGCAGGAACACATGAAAGCCAAGCCGTCGCTTGGCGACACAATACAGGCAGATCGATTCGACGATCAGCGCCGTCGACGTCGCCGCCGCCGCCCCCTCGATGCCGATGCGCGGGATCAGCACGAAGCAGAGCGCCAGATTGACCGCAAATGCGAGGGCATAAATAGCAGCGCACTGCTTGCGCTCGCCGAGCATATTCAAGAGGCGCTCTGCCGGTCCCACGGCGGCGCGCGCCAGCATGCCGACGCTGAGAATGAACATCACGTCGTAGCCGCTCTCGAATCCTTGTCCGAACAAGCCCAGCAGCGGCTTGCCGAATAAAAGAATCCCGGCGCAGACGGCGAGCGATGGCCAGAACGTCCACTGAATCGTTTCGCGGAAGAACGAGGCCAGCCGCTCCTTGTCGCCGGCGACATGATACTGGGTGAACTTGTGCGTGGTCGCGCCGGCAATGGCGAAATAGACGAAGGCGACAACGGCCAGCAGCCGCGCACCGGCATAATAGACCGCGACCTCATCGGGCGAGCGGAAATGTTCGAGCGCGAGAATATCGACGTAAGTGAGCAGAAGATAAAAGCCCTCCACGACGAAGATCGGCAGCGACGTGGCCAGCCACACTTTCGGCTCGTAGCTCTTGCCTCCGGGCGGCACCTTCTTGTGCAGGCGGCGATCGAGCACGACGAGCTGGCCGATGGTGACGGCGTAAATCGTGATGATGGAAATATACAAGGCCGTCATCGCGTCGGTCGGCGCGCCGATCATCCATGCGCAGCCCATCAGGGCCAGCATGGCGAGCGTGCGGATGATGTAGAACGGCATCAAGGCGAGGTTCGGCCAGTCATAGGATTGCGCGATGCCGGCCTGCACCTGCACGAGGCCGTAGATCGGAATCATGACGCAGGCGAGATAGAGCGGCACGACCAGGAAGTGATCGAGCCACGGCTGGATCAAGGTCACGCCGAGCGCGCCGGCGGCGCCGATCGCGGTGGCGATGGCAAAGGCCAGCCAGCGGCTGCCGCTGAGGAAGCCGCGCAATTTGTCGAACGCCTTGCGCTCGGTATATTCCGGAATGAAGCGGCGCGCCGCCGAGGACAGGCCCATGTCGGACAGCGCGCCGATCATCAGCACCCAGGTCCACGCATAGATGAAGATGCCGAACTCGAACGAGCCCATCCACCGCGCCAGCAGCACCTGACTGACCAAAGCCAGCATCGCGTTGGCGACGCGCACCAGAAACATCTTGCCGGCGATGAGTTGCGCCAGCCGCGAGTCGCTGCGTTCGGCCAATATGGATTTGACGCGCGCCATCAAGCCGGCGATCGAGCGCGGCTTTGCTGAAGGTGCGGCGGCGTCGGAGCCCGGCGACACGGGGTCCGACTCCGGTGGCCGCGATGCGATCGATGGCGACGCCATCCTCACCGGTTAGCAAGGAATCGTTAACATTCGGTTGGGCGCGGCGGCTAAGCCTGTGGCAGTGACGCCAATATGCCCTCGACCGCCTTGCGGTCCTCAGCGGAAAGCGGGCTCTGCGGCGGTACCGGATCGCCGACGTCATAGCCCTGGATCTGCAATCCGGCCTTGATGCAGGCGGCAAGATTGTACCTGGCGAAGGCCTCGTTGATGCGCCACATCTCGCGTTGCAATTTCATCGCTTCCGGCCAGTTTCCGGCGCGGCACAGATCGTAAAGCTTCACACTCTGGCGCGGCACGATGCAAGCCGGTCCGGCCATCCAGCCGACGCCGCCGATCATCATTACGGCGGCGGGGATATGCGCCGACGCCGAAAATACATTGATCTCCGGCGCGCGATTCATGATCGACAGCAGCCGTCCGGTATTGGTCGACGCATCCTTGATCGCCTGAATGCGCGGATGCGTCGCCAGTCGCGCAATGACGTCAAGCGTGAGGTCGCTGCGCTGGAAATTCGGGTTGGTGTAGAGCACCACCGGAATATCGACGGCGTCGGCTATAGCGCGGAAGAACCTTTCGATCTGCGCGTCCTTGAGCGGGAAATAGGCTTCGAGGATGGCAAGGATGCCGTCGGCGCCGAAGCCTTGGTAGCGCTTCGCCTGCTCGACGGCGTCGGCGGTCGAAGCTGAGGCGACACCGGCGATCACCGGCACGCGCTTGCCGGCCGCCTCGATCGTAGTCTTGACGACAGCGTCGCGCTGCTCGCGGTTGAGATAAGCGAATTCGCCGGTCGAGCCGAGCGGCGTCAGGCCGTGCACGCCGGCGTCAATCAGATCTGACGACAGTTTGCCAAGAACATCGGCCTTGAGGCGTCCCTGAAC
>CAITJJ010000141.1 GCA_903892675.1 uncultured Hyphomicrobiales bacterium
CCACAAGCCATTATCCGGCGGCGCCGACGGCGCAGAAGTCAGAGAGCCACACGCTGTCGGTGCTGGTCGATAATGAGCCCGGCGTACTCGCGCGCGTCATCGGCCTGTTCTCCGGGCGCGGTTACAATATCGAATCGCTGACGGTGTCGGAAACCGAGCACGCCAAGCACCTGTCGCTTATTACCGTCGTCACCACCGGTACGCCGATGGTGATCGAGCAGATCAAGAACCAGCTCGACCGACTCGTTCCAGTTCACCGCGTCACCGACATGACGCTGGCCGGCAATTCCATCGAGCGTGAATTGGCGATGGTCAAGGTGCGCGGCAAGGGCGACAACCGGGTCGAAGCGCTGCGGCTGGCGGATGCCTTCCGTGCCCGCGTTATCGACGCGACGACCGAGAGCTTCGTGTTCGAGATTACCGGCAAGAGCGACAAGATAGAGCAGTTCGTGGCCTTGATGCTGCCGCTCGGCCTGGTCGAGGTGTCGCGCACCGGCATCGCGGCGATCGCCCGCGGTCCGGACGGTATGTAATAGGCCTTGAGGGCGAAATGCTTCTGACTCTGCTGTCGATCCCGTTCATTCTGTTCGGCGCTTTCGTCAAGCCATACGAAAAGCCGCCGCAGCGCTGTTTGTCTTTCAATCAGCAGCCTTTCTGTTTTGAGCAGGGATCGTCGATGCCGGAGGTTATTAAGTACGGCAGCGTCGTGATCGGCTTCGGCTTTCTTTCCGCCGGGCGGCGGCAGATCAAGCGCCGCCGCGGCGAGACCTGACGATGCCGCTCGACGTTTTGCTGGCGCTGACGCTGTTTGTCTTTGTGACGGCGTTCACGCCAGGACCAAACAACATCATGGTGACGGCCTCCGGCGTGAATTTCGGTTTCGTCCGCACCATCCCGCATATGGCCGGCATCACCATCGGCTTCATGGTGCTGCTGGTGGCCTGCGCCGCCGGCCTCGGATTGGTGTTTGCGACCATGCCGGCCTTGCAGTTGGCGCTGAAGATCGTCGGCGCAATTTACATGCTGTGGCTGGCCTGGAAGGTCGCCAATGCGGCGCCGGCGGGCGACGAGGTCGACGATCTGGCGCGGCCGCTGACCTTCCTGCAGGCAGCGGCTTTTCAGTGGGTCAATCCGAAGGCCGTGGTGATCGGGATGACGGCGATTTCGATTTACGTGCGGCCCGACCATCGCGTGTCGGATTTTCTGATCGTGCTGTTTCTGTTCGTGGTCAGCACGGCGATGACGGTCGTCACCTGGACCGGGTTCGGCGTGGCGCTGCGCGGCTTATTGCGCGACCCGCGCCGTGCCCGGGTTTTCAACGTCATCATGGCGCTGCTGCTGGTTGCCAGCATCGCGCCGATGGTCTGGCCAGCCTGAAGTGACTATTCTTCGGCGAGCGATTTGGAATAAAATAGAATAATTATTCTAAAAAGCGGGAATATTCGTTTCTTTTCAAGATATATTTCCACACGGTTGCCTATTTGTAGTAAAATAATGTTTAGAACGCGATATTAAGATAATTGACCTGTCCCGCGGAAGCGGTTCACATCGAGCATCAAATTCGCACAGTGCGAAAATCCCGGCTGGAGCGTTATCTGACGGGCCGGGTGATGGAGATGACGATGCGACGCCTTTTTTCGGGTTTGATCTTGTCGACCGTGTTGGCGGTCTCTGCCCAGGCGCAGACCACGCTGCTCAACGTGTCGTACGATCCGACACGCGAGCTGTATAAGGATTTCAACGCCGAATTCGTCAAGCACTGGAAAGAAAAGTTCGGCGAGACAATATCAATCAAGCAATCGCACGGCGGCTCCGGCGGCCAGGCGCGTTCGGTGATCGACGGGCTGGACGCGGACGTCGTGACCCTGGCGCTCGAGTCGGACATAGACGCGATTGTCGAGAAATCGGGCAAAATCAACAAGGATTGGCGCAAGCGCTTGCCCAACAACAGTTCGCCTTACACCTCGACCATCGTGTTTCTGGTGAAAAAGGGCAATCCAAAGAATGTGAAGGACTGGGACGATCTGGCGAAGCCGGGCATCGAAGTCATCACGCCAAATCCGAAAACATCGGGCGGCGCGCGCTGGAACTATCTTTCCGCCTGGGCCTACGCCGAGCATAAATTCAAAGGCGACAAAGCCAAGGTGAAGGAGTTCGTCAGCGCACTTTTCAGGAACGTGCCGGTGCTGGATACGGGGGCCCGTGGTTCGACGACCACCTTCGTCCAGCGTGGAATCGGCGACGTGTTGCTGGCATGGGAGAACGAAGCATTTCTTGCGCTGAAGGAGTTCGGTCCGGAAAAGTTTGAAATCATCGTGCCGTCGATCGCGATGCTGGCCGAACCGCCGGTCGCGGTGGTCGATCAGAATGTCGATAAGAAAGGCACGCGCAAGGTTGCCGAGGCCTATCTGGAATACCTTTATTCGCCGGTCGGGCAAAAGATCGCGGCGAAAAATTTCTACCGTCCGTTCAAGCCGGAACTGGCCGACGCGGCGGACGTGAAGCTGTTTCCGAAAGTGACGCTCGTCTTGATCGACGATCCGATCTTCGGTGGTTGGGCGAAAGCGCAGCCGGAGCATTTTGGCGACGGCGGCACGTTCGACCAGATTTTCAAGAAGTGATGCGCAGTTAGGCAGCAAGCATGACCGCGATCGCATTCGGAACCTGGCGGAAGCCGAGCGTCATCCCAGGCTTTGGGCTGACGTTCGGCTTCCTCATGGTCTATCTCAGCCTGATCGTGCTTATTCCAATCGCGCTGCTGATCCTGCGCACGACGCAGTTGTCGTGGGCGGAGTACTGGGCGATTGCGAGTAACGAGCGCGTTGTCGCGGCCTTGCGGCTGTCATTCGGCGCGGCATTGATTGCCGCGGCGATCAACACGGTGTTTGGCATCGTTGTCGCATGGGTGCTAGTGCGCTACGAATTTCCCGGCCGGCGCCTGGTCGATGCGATCGTCGATTTGCCATTTGCCTTGCCGACCGCGGTTGCCGGCATAGCCCTGACGGCGATCTTCGCCAAGAACGGTTGGGTTGGCCAATATATTGAACCGCTCGGCATCAAGGTCGCCTACACGTCGATTGGCGTCGTCATCGCTCTCACCTTCATTGGTTTGCCATTCGTGGTGCGCACCTTGCAGCCGGTGATCATGGAAATCGAACGTGAAACCGAAGAGGCGGCGGCGACTTTAGGCGCCAGCCGGCGACAGGCGGTTTTTCGCGTCGTATTGCCGACTCTGGTGCCGGCCATGCTGACCGGCTTCGTCCTCGCACTGGCGCGCGGCATCGGCGAATATGGCTCGGTCGTATTCATCGCCGGCAATCTGCCGTACCGCACTGAAATCGCGCCGCTTCTGATCGTGATCCGGCTGACCGAGTTCGATTACAACGGCGCCACGGCGATTGCCACGATTATGCTGGCGATTTCCTTTGTCATGTTCCTCGCCATCAACCTGATCCAGGTCTGGGCACGGCGGAGGTTCGGCTATGTCTGAGCAAACGCTCGCGTCCCCAGCGACAATGCCGCCAGTGACATGGCGCGCGCCGACCGCCGAGGTTCCGCCGGTGCGGATCGTGCTGATCGGCGTCGCGGTGTTGTTTATCGGTGTGTTCCTCGGCTTTCCGCTGCTGGTGGTGTTTTTTGAAGCGTTCCTCAACGGCGTCGGAAAGTATTTCGAGACCTTCGCCGATTCCGATACGCAGGCGGCCATTCGGTTGACCTTGCTGGTCGCGGCCATCGCGGTGCCCGCTAACCTCATCTTTGGCGTCTCCGCCGCTTGGGCGATCGCCAAGTACGATTTCCGCGGCAAAGCCCTGCTGATCACGTTGATCGATTTGCCATTCTCGGTGTCGCCGGTGATCGCCGGTCTGATCTACGTCATCATGTTCGGCGCGCAGGGTTATCTTGGCGATTGGTTGAAGGCGCACAACATCCAGATCATTTTCGCTATTCCAGGCATCGTGCTGGCGACGATCTTCGTCACATTCCCTTTCGTGGCGCGCGAACTGATCCCGCTGATGGAAGAGCAGGGCACGCAGGACGAGGAAGCCGCGATCTCGCTCGGCGCCAGCGGCTGGCAGACCTTCCGCCGCGTGACCTTGCCCAATGTGAAATGGGGCCTGATGTATGGCGTCCTGCTGTGCAACGCCCGCGCCATGGGCGAGTTCGGCGCGGTGGCGGTGGTGTCAGGCCACATCCGCGGCCTGACCAACACGATGCCGCTGCATATCGAGATTCTCTACAACGATTATCAATGGGTGGCGGC
>CAITJJ010000142.1 GCA_903892675.1 uncultured Hyphomicrobiales bacterium
AGCCCTTGGGGAGCAGCCGCAAAAATAAGGCTCCCAAGTCTCTTTCAAGGCGTTGGGAGCGTATCCGTTAGCGGCGTTATTCAGTTTCATCGGATTTGATCAATATAGCACATTTTTGGCCAAAATCAAAGCCTTATGAGGCTCTATTTGTGAATTTCAGGCGATGCAGACCTGCAAATTCATGAAATCGGCATAGACGCTGCCTGAAATTCAGGCAGTTAATTATACGACGAATTAAATCTTTTCCTTAATCGCCCTCGCCCGGTTCCGGCGAAAAGAACTTGGCGAACTTGTCCGGCACCCCGTCCCAATCCTTGGCGTCCGGCGGCGGGTCGCGCTTGACCGTGATATTCGGCCAGGTCTTGGCATATTCGGCGTTGATTTCGAGCCACTTCTCCAGACCGGGCTCGCTGTCCGGCTTGATCGCGTCGACCGGGCATTCCGGCTCGCAGACGCCGCAATCGATGCATTCGTCCGGGTGGATGACCAACATGTTCTCGCCTTCGTAGAAGCAGTCCACCGGACACACCTCGACGCAGTCCATGTATTTGCATTTAATGCAGCTTTCATTGACGATATAGGTCATCCAAAGCTCCGGACGTACAGACTCAACAGCGCTGGCCTAGCGTAACGCCAAATAGGCTGCAAGCGGCGGCCTGGCCATTGATCTGTGTCATCTAGTCAGATTTTTGCGGCGCGCGGGCGCTGAGGTCGCGCCAGGTCGCTGCGGCATCGGCGGGGCTCCCGCGCCGTTCGCTAAAGCCCGCCACCTCCAGCACGCGCACACTGCGATCGAGGGCTAACGTCACCACGTCACCAAGGCGGAGCGCATGCCCCGGTGCCGTGACGCGCCGGCCGTTGAGGCGAACGTGCCCGCCTTCAACAAGGGAAGCGGCGTCGGTGCGCGTTCGCACGGTTCGTGCGTGCCACAGCCATTTGTCTATGCGCTGGCGGCCTTCAGGCATGGCGCATAAATGCCGGCATTTCAGGCGCTACGATTCTTTGCCTTCGAGCGCCTGCTTGAGCGCGGCCAGTTTGGCGAAGGGCGAATTGGGATCCGGCGCCTTGTCGCGAGACCCCGATCCCGTGCCATGCGGCTTGGCATAATACTGCTCGCGCTCGGCGCGCTCGACTTGGTCGCCGCGATCGCGGCGCGGACGTCCGCCGAAATCGCCGCGGCCGCCGGGCGGACCGGAACGGCCACCGGGCTGGCCCGGCTTGCTGAAGCTTGGTTTGTTGAACGCCGGCTTGTTGAAAGCGGGCTTGGATGCCGGATGCGGCGCAGGCTGGCCGGGGCGTTCCGAGCCCTTGGACTCAAAACTCTTGGCCTGGCGTTCCGTCCGCTGCTGACGTTCGTTGCGGTCCGGACGCCGGTGACGCGGCGGTCCATCCTTGCGCTCTTCGCCGGGAGCGCCTTCGGCGGGCGGGGTCGTTGCCGTTGCGCCTTCGGCTGGCGTTGCCGCCTGCTGCGCGCGCGGCGCGCGGCGCGGACGATTGTTCGGCCGTCGTTCGCCGCCGGCATGACCGCCCGGACGCCAGACTTCGACCGTCTCGGGCTCCTTGGCCGCTTCAACAATGGGCGCTTCAGCCACAGCCCCGTCGCCGGCAAGCGGAGCCGTTACTTCTACGGCCTCGGCGATCGTCGTTTCGACGGCAGGTTCGGCGGGCGGCGTCGCAATTGCTTCGACGGCCGCAGTCACCGGCGGCGCGACCTCGACTTCCGGCAACAGCGAAATGGTGGCAGCCGGTTCGCCGGCCGGCGGCGTTTCAACCGTGGACGTTGCTTCGGCGGCCACAGCTTCCGCGGGCTTGGCCGCTGGCGGTTTCGGCTTGCGATCCATGCGGTAGCCGAGCGAGCGCAGGATTGAAGCGAAGTCTTCGCCCGAAGCGCCGGTCAACGACGTCATCGCCCCGGTGACGGTGAAGCCGCGGCCGTCGAAGGCGCCGTCGGGCTTCGGCGTGGTCATGCTTTCGCGCCACGACAGCGCCGGACGAATGAGATCGGCGAGGCGCTCCAGAATATCGACGCGCACCGCGCGTTCGCCGCACACGCGATAACCGGCGGTGCGGTACAAAGCCTTGGGCGTTTCCTTGTCGATCGGGATCGAGGTACGGCCGGACGCTGCCAGATGCAGCAATTCGGTGACGCCCTTGGCGTCGGGCGCTTCGTTCTTCAGCG
The DNA here is from genome assembly GCA_903892675.1 of uncultured Hyphomicrobiales bacterium. Classification (GTDB taxonomy): domain Bacteria; phylum Pseudomonadota; class Alphaproteobacteria; order Rhizobiales; family Xanthobacteraceae; genus Pseudolabrys. The sequence continues at coordinate 2,180 of CAITJJ010000142.1, forward strand.
CCCAGAGCTGCGTCGCCAGAGCGCGCGGCGCCGGCTTGAGCAGAATCGGCAGATAGATGTGGTAGGCGCCGAAGCGCACGCCGTATTTGCGCAATATCGCGCGCGACGGCTGGTCGAGACCCTTGACCTCTTCCGCCACCTTCTGCCGTTCGAGAACGCCAAGCGCTTCAACGAGCTGAAAGGCGATGCCGCGCGCCATGCCGGTGATATCGTCGGCGACGGTGAGCGAGAACAGAGGCGCCAGCAGCTTCTCTATCTGGCTCTTGAGCCAGAGGTCGAGCCGCGTCTGCACCAGTTCGCGCGCCGGTCCGGTCAGATGCTCGTCGGCCAGGATACGCACGCGCGGGCGCAAGGTGTCGTCGCCGGCCACCAGTTTGCCGACCAGATCGCCGGTCCAGCGCAGCGCGCCGTCATTGGCCAGCACGATCTGCTCGTTCGCGGCTTGTGACAGTTTCGTGGCGCGGGCTTCGATCTCGCTAGCGAGAACTTTTTGCGCGGCGGAATTCAGCGTCTTGGCTTCGGAGCCGGCCGCCGAAGCGTCGGGCGCGAACATGAACCCATCGAGACGGCCGATAACATGACCCTCCACGGTAACTTCGCCAGATTTTCCGATTTCGGTTTCAAGCATCGTGTTCTCTCGCAGCCTCCGCATCAAGACGCTAGTGCGGCGGTCCACGAAGCGTTCGGCCAAGCGCTCGTGCAGCGCATCGGACAATCTGTCCT
>CAITJJ010000143.1 GCA_903892675.1 uncultured Hyphomicrobiales bacterium
CCCAGCCGGGCCGAAATTCGGTTACCATACTTCAAATGCGAAGTCACGGGGCACGCTCTGCCCCGCTCGCCAGTCAGGAAGCCATTGATACTTGGCCTATTTCGGCCGCCTGCACAAGCGTGCTGCGATAGCGCAGGTTGACGCCAATGTCATCGCCGGGTTCGCTTTTGTCCCCGGAAATGCGGCCGAGCGACGCCCGTTAGAACATCGCCATGCCGCCGTTGACGTGGATTGTCTGGCCGGTGACATAGGCCGCCTCGTCGGAGGCCAGATAGACCGCCGCCGCCGCCACATCCGTCGGCGTTCCGAGTTTGCCGGCCGGAACTTTCGCCATGATGGTCTCACGCTGCTTGTCGTTCAGCTTGTCGGTCATCGCACTGGCTATAATACCGGGCGCAATGCAGTTGGCGGTGACGTTGCGCTTGGCGTATTCGGCGGCGACCGACTTCATCATGCCGACCATGCCGGCTTTCGAGGCGGTGTAATTGCCCTGTCCCGGATTGCCGGTGAAGCCGACGACCGAGGAGATGCCGATAATGCGGCCGAAGCGGCGGCGCATCATGGTTGAAACGGCGGCGCGGGTCATTTTGAAGGTTGCCGTCAGGTTGACGGCGATCACCCGGTCCCAGTCATCGTTCTTCAACGACACGAACAGATTGTCGCGGTTCATGCCGGCATTGGCGACCAGGATGTCGAGTTTGCCCATTGCCGCCTCGGCGCCCGGCACCAGAGCCTCGACCGCAGCCCCGTCGGTGAGATCGCAGGGCAGCACGCGGACCCGGTCGCCGAGTGCGGCGGCGAGTGTGTCGAGCACTTCCTTGCGCGTGCCTGAAATCGCTACTGTGGCGCCTTGCGCGTGCAGCGCGCGCGCGATCGCTTCGCCAATGGCGCCGGTGGCGCCGGTGACCAGCGCGGTTTTACCGCTGAGATCGAACATTACTTGGTTCTCCCGGCTTTAAAGGCGGCAACGTCGTCCGGCGTGCCGATTGTAGTTGTCGTCGCGCCATCGGCGATTCGCTTGTTGAGACCGGCCAGCACCTTGCCGGCGCCGATTTCATAGAACTGCGTCACACCGTGCGACGCCATATAGGAGACGCATTCGCGCCAGCGCACGGTTCCGGTGACCTGCGCAACCAGCGATTTGACGATATCGGCGGGTTCGCTGAGCGGGCTCGCGGTGACATTGGCAACCACCGGCACGGCCGGTTTGTTGACCTGCACCTTGGCCAGCGCCTGCGCCATCACGTCGGCGGCGGGCTGCATCAAGGCGCAATGGAACGGCGCGGAGACGGTCAGCAACATGGCGCGCTTGGCGCCTTTCGCTTTGGCGATCTCGACCGCGCGCTCGACCGCCGCCTTGTCGCCGGAGACGACAACCTGTCCGCCGCCATTATCATTGGCGGCCTGGCACACCTGGCCTTGCGCCGCCTCAGTGGCAACCGCGACCGCGGCGTCGAACTCCAGACCGATCAAGGCCGCCATGGCGCCGACGCCCACCGGCACCGCCTTTTGCATCGCCTGGCCGCGTGTGCGCAACAGCCGCGCCGTGTCGGCGATGCTGAAGGTACCGGCGGCAGCGAGCGCCGAATATTCGCCGAGCGAATGGCCGGCGACGAATTGCGCGTCGCGCGCCAGATCGAGACCGGTTTCCGCCTGCAACACCTTGAATGCCACCAAGGACACCGCCATCAGCGCCGGCTGGGCGTTCTCGGTCAGCGTCAGCGTTTCGATCGGGCCGTCAAAGATGATGGTGCTGAGTTTGCTGGACAGAGCATCGTCGACTTCGGCGAACACCGCGGCCGCGACAGCGAAATTGTCGGCCAGCGCCTTGCCCATGCCGACCGCCTGGCTGCCCTGCCCCGGAAAAACGAACGCGACCGTCATGCTTAACCCTTGTCTCTGATGCGTTTGCCGGGCTCGGCGCCCGGTGCGCTAAAATCGGGCCGAGAGACACCGCGCACCGGCGTCTGTCAACTGGCACATCCGTCAAGTTGCGCGGTTTGCGGTAACCAAGCAAAAAGACTCTGTCGGCTAGAGTTTCCGACATTCGAGCCGCCGCATAGCGTTACCGCCGGCGCCGATGGGACTGCAAGGCAATGAGCGATCTGGCCACCGAGAAAGACATCGAGCGGGCGCGGAACGATCCGGCGTTCCGCCAGCAATTGCTCGCCCACAATCTCGAAAAGCTGCTGTCGGCGCTCAATACCATGCGCAAGAACAACGACAAGGACCCCAAAAGCGCGCGTCTGATCAAGGAAGGCGTCGATCTGGCGGTCAAACTTGCCGACCGGCTGCACCAGAAACAGAGCCATCCGGGGTCAAACGCGGCCTGAAACCGGTCAATTCCGGCTCAAATGCATCCCTGCGGCCGATCCCGAATATCCCCCCGAAGTCTTTTCCCGCCTTGCGTTTTGCCCGAAACTCCCTATAAACCGCGCATCTTCCGTCGACCTTGGTTGGGGACTGAACGGACGGCCGGTTAATCCCGGTAGGGCTTAATTGCCCGGCGTCCCGTGTTTCCGCCTTCAGAGCAGTTTCAAGCCTTTCCCGAAAGGCTTGAGGGGCTAGGCGCCAGGGTCGCGGATATAACAAGGGAAAGGCATTTCATGCCATTGTACGAGCACGTCTATCTCGCACGCCAGGATCTCAGCGTGCAGCAGGTCGAGGAATTGACCGCGAAGCTGTCGGCCGTCATCACGGACAACGGCGGCAAGATCACCAAGACCG
>CAITJJ010000144.1 GCA_903892675.1 uncultured Hyphomicrobiales bacterium
CATGCGGCTGCACCCGCTCGACAACGGCTGCGAGAAGAACCTCCTTTTCACGCCGCAGATGTATGAGCCGGAAGAACTAGGGCGTGTCGTCATTTAGGGGATTCGCAAATCATCTGAAGCGTGATTCATAGAGAGCCTTCTTTTAGGGGGGGGCTTTGCCATGAAGCGCTACGGATTGCGCGACGACCAATTTGTGCGGATTGAGCGTCTTCTGCCGGGCCGTCCTGGTACGGTTGGCCGCAGCAGCGAGCTTGGCAACCGCCTGTTCGTCGAGGCGGTGATCTGGAAATTCCGTTCAGGCGCTCCGTGGCGAGATTTGCCGGAGCGCTTCGGCGACTGGAAGAACACCCACAAGCGCTTTTCGCGCTGGGCGGCGAGCGGGGTTTGGGAGAGTCTTTTCAAGACCTTGGCCGATGATCCGGACAACGAATACGCGATGATCGACGCCACCATCGTCAGGGCGCACCAGCACAGCGCGGGGGCCCGTAAAAAGGGGGGTACGATCAAGCCATCGGCCGCTCGCGCGGCGGCCTCACGACAAAAATCCACGTGATTGTCGACGCGCGGGGCAATCCACTGGCGCTCAGTCTCACCGGTGGCAACACTCACGACATCACCCAAGCCGAACCGTTGGCGGCCCAGGTCGAGCCGAAAGCCCTTCTCGGCGACAAGGGATATGACGCCGATAGCTTCATCAACAGCCTTGAAGTCCGCGCTATCGAAGCTGTCATCCCGCCGAAATCAAACCGCAAGATCAAACGAGCCTGCGACTTCGCACTCTATGCCGAACGCAATCTCGTCGAGCGATTCTTCAATGCCATCAAGCACTATCGAGGTATCGCGACACGCTACGAGAAAACCGCCCGCAACTTCCTTGCCGGACTACATCTGGTCTGCGCACTCGCTTGGCTCAAATGACGACACGCCCTAATGTTTTTGCCGTTGCTCCGGCCTCACTGGCAGCCGGAGACAATTTGCATGACCACTATCGACCCGTTTCAGCACGCTGGCGAAGGGGCTGGGTCGGAATGTCGCCCTGATGGTTTACCGGCCTTCGGCCGGTCGAGTCGTGATAAAGTCTGTGACAGGCATGGGACGCCGGCCCAGCGTTCGTTGAAGCGTCGAGGAGTGGGATGACCGTCAAGCACGTCAGCGCGCCACCGACGCCTGGCCTGCGGTCGGCCGGAGGCCCTCTGCAACCGGTTCATGCGATCCCTGCAAACCCAACTGGCGCCCGGCCTTTGACGGACAGCAGCGAATTTGCGGACGCGCAGGCACGGCTGGTTCAAGCCGTCGGGACAGAAGCCCCGATCCCGACTGCGAGCACCCGCCCCGCCGTCCAGACCGCCGCCGTCGACTACTACTCCATCATCACGAAAACCGTTGCCGGCCTTGTCCTCAACAACGCCGAGACCCGCAATGAGGTTTACGACCACGCCCGCGAAGTGGTGAACCAACGCCTGATGGACACCGGCCGCGAGATGTCGAGCCGCATGGTCGCGATCGAGCA
>CAITJJ010000145.1 GCA_903892675.1 uncultured Hyphomicrobiales bacterium
CTGACCAACCTGCTCAATGTCCGCAAAAGTATCGACGCCGAGCGCAACCGCCTGAAGAACGAGATCGCCGCGCTCGATGGCGAGCGCAACCGCATGGCCGCCTTGATCGAGCAGCGCCAGAAGCAGCAGACCGAGCGCGAGCAGGCCTTGGCCGCCGAGCGCACGCGGGCCGGCGAACTGGCGCGCCAGGTCGATAATCTCAAAGATTTGATCGGCAGGCTGGAGGCAGGCCTCGACCCGGCCGTGCGCGATGCCCGCGAGGCCGCCCGCAGCGATTCCCGCCCGGCCTTATCGGCTTACCGTGATCCCGGCCGTCTGGCGCCGGCGGTGGCCTTCGCCTCGATCCGCGGCCAGGTTCCAATTCCGGTGAATGGCGTCAAATTGAAGAATTTTGGTTCATCCGACGGCAATGGTGGCGTGGAAAAAGGCATATCGATCGCCACGCGCGCCGGCGCCCAGGTTACCGCGCCGGCCGATGGCTGGGTGGTCTATGCCGGCACCTTCCGCTCCTATGGCCGACTCTTGATCCTGAATGTCGGCGGCGGATATCATGTCTTGCTCGCCGGTATGGATCGGATATCAGTTGATCTCGGCCAGTTCGTGCTGGCCGGGGAACCCGTTGCGGCGATGGGGACCGGCTCCCATATCGCTGCTATCCTGGCGACAGGCTCGAGCCAGCCGGTGCTCTATATCGAGTTCAGAAAAGACGGCACTCCCGTTGATCCAGGCCCATGGTGGGTGGCTGGCGAAGGCGAAAAGGTTCGCGGATGATGATGCGCAAGACTTCCCTCATTCTTCTCGGCGTAGCCGCCGGCGCGGCGATGACGCTGATCGCGGTGCAGCCTCGGATCATGCTCGGCACCGCCGCCAAGGCCGCGGCCGCCGACACCTATCGTCAGCTCAATCTGTTCGGCGACGTGTTCGAGCGCGTGCGCGCCGACTATGTCGAGAAGCCGGACGACCAGAAGCTGATTGAAACCGCGATCAACGGCATGCTTGCCGGGCTCGATCCGCATTCGAGCTACATGGACCCCAAGAGCTTCCGCGATATGCAGGTGCAGACGCGCGGCGAATTCGGCGGCCTCGGCATCGAGGTCACCATGGAAGATGGCCTGATCAAGGTCGTGACGCCGATCGACGATACGCCCGCCGCCAAGGCCGGCGTGCAGGCCAACGATCTCATCACCAAGCTCGACGAAGATCAGGTGCAGGGTCTCACCCTGAACCAAGCCGTCGAAAAGATGCGTGGGCCCGTCAATACCAAGATCAAGCTGACCATCATGCGCAAGGGCCAGGACAAGCCGCTTGAGCTGACCTTGACCCGCGACGTAATCCGCGTGCGCGCGGTGCGCTCCGAGGTGAAGGGCGACGACGTCGGCTATATCCGCATGACCCAGTTCAACGAACAGACCACTGACGGGCTGAAGAAGGCGATCGTCGACATCAACGCCAAAATCAGCAAGGACAAGCTGAAGGGCTACATCCTCGATTTGCGCAACAATCCGGGCGGCCTGCTCGACCAGGCGATCTCGGTGTCGGATGCCTTCCTCGAAAAGGGCGAAATCGTCTCGACCCGCGGCCGCAATGCCGAGGAAACCCAGCGCTTCAACGCCCGCGCCGGCGATCTGACCGGCGGCAAGCCGGTCATCGTGCTGGTCAATGGCGGTTCGGCCTCGGCGTCGGAAATCGTCGCCGGCGCGTTGCAGGACCACCGCCGCACGACCGTCATCGGCACGCGCTCGTTCGGCAAGGGTTCGGTGCAGACCATCATCCCGCTCGGCTCCGGCAACGGCGCGCTGCGGCTGACCACGGCGCGCTACTACACGCCGTCCGGCCGCTCGATCCAGGCCAAGGGCATCACCCCGGATATCGAGGTGCTGCAGGACGTGCCGGACGAACTGAAGACCAAGACCGACACCAAGGGCGAAGCCTCGTTGCGCGGCCATCTCAAGGGCGATGCCGGCAAGGAGCAGACCGGGTCGCAGTCCTACATCCCGCCGGATGCCAAGGACGACAAGGCGCTGAACATGGCGCAGGACCTGCTGCGCGGCGTACAGGTCAATTCGGCCTTCCCGCCCAACGTCAAGACTCCGGTCCCTAACTAAACCGCCTCGCAGCGGTAATAGCGGCAGGGCGGCCCTCGCGGGCCGCCTTGATCGTTTGAGGCCCTCGTTCACCAGCCGTGAATCGGCGCGTGCTAGACTTGAGGCATGATTCGCAAGGGAATGGGCCGTGGAAGCGGATGATCTGAACGCCCCCCTCGGCTAGAGCAGGAAAAAGCACAGGCTGCCGAAACTGCCGGTCGCCGCGCCGCAGATGCTGGCCGGCGCGCTCGCCATGGTCGGGCTTGTGGTGGTGCTGTGGGCGGCCTTCGTCAACGACCCGCTCGGCGGCGAGCCGATCGTGGTCGTCGCGACGAAATCCGGTAGCGGCACGGCTGCCGAAGCGCCCAGCGGCGATGGCAAGGAACATGCGCGCCACGAAGGCGAAGCCGCCAACGCGGCGATTCCGAAAGCCGCGACCGCGGCGGCGGAAAAATCCAGCGAACCGCCGCCCGGTTCCAAGACCGTCACCATCATCGACGGCTCGAGCGGCAAGAGCAAAGAGGTCGTAATTCCCGGCGGCGCCGGCGACAAACCGGCGGCCGCGAAATCGCCGGGCGGCGATCCCAAACTCCTCGACGTCTCGCGGCACGGCGCAATTCCGAAAATCGGCGCCGACGGCTCCAAGCCTTACACGGTCTATGCGCGGCCCCGCGCTTTGCCGGCTAGCCTGAAGGATCTGCCGCGTATCGCCATCGTCATCGGCGGCCTCGGCATCAGCGCCTCCGGCACCGCCGAGGCCATGGCCAAACTGCCGGCGGCGGTGACGTTCGCGCTTGCGCCCTACGCTCCCGATATTCAGAAGCTCGCCGAGCGCGCCCGCGCCGACGACCACGAGTTGCTGGTGCAGGCGCCGATGGAGCCGTTCGATTATCCTGACAACGATCCCGGCCCGCAAACACTGTTGACCTCTGTCACCGCCGAACAGAACGTCGATCGGCTGCAATGGCTGATGAGCCGCTTCCAGGGCTATGTCGGCATTGTCAGCTTTATGGGCGCGCGCTTCACCGCGACCGAGCACGCGCTGTCGCCGGTATTGAACGAGACCGCCAAACGCGGCTTGATCTTTGTCGATAATGGATCGTCGAGCCGCAGCGTCGCCAGCCAGATCGCCGGCAACCAGAACCTGCCTTTCGCCAAAGCCGATCTTATTCTCGACGCCGTGCCGACCGCGACCGAGATCGACCGCGCGCTCAACCGGCTCGAGATCGCCGCGCGCGAGGGCGGCGTCGCCGTCGGCATGGCGACCGCGCAGCCGGGTACGATCGCGCGCATCGC
>CAITJJ010000146.1 GCA_903892675.1 uncultured Hyphomicrobiales bacterium
CACGGATTGCTCCGCTGCCACCTCAAGGCAGTGCGTCTACCAATTCCGCCACGGCCGCACAGTACGAAGAAAGAGCGCGTCGGTAGTCGCGCCCCTGTAACGGCGGATCGTGTAACAAATAGGACCCACAGGGACAAGGGCCGCGGGCCGTTCTCCCGGCCTGGATAGGCCGAAAAAGACCCGTGGCGTCAATCCGTTACGCCGAAGGGCCGGATTGGCCCCGCGCGCCGTCTAAATATATAGGCAGGAAGGCCGCCGGCGGCGCGCCTAGCGCATGTCCAGCGGACGGCCGAGCAGTTCGCCAACCTCGACCGCGATCCGGTTGCCATTGACCACCACGGTGCCCTTGGCCACCGGCAGGTTGTTGGCCAGGATGCTGACGGCGTCGTCTTCGCCGGCGTCGAGCTCGATGATGGCGCCGCGGCCGAGCCGCAGAACCTGATGGATCGGCATGAAAGTGGTACCCAGCACCACGGTGATGTCGATTGAAACCTTGTCGAATGTGCCCAAGTAAGAACTTCCTGTCGTGCCCTGCGTCATTGGGGGCAGACGCCATGGCAACATGGTATGGTTAATGCGTGATTAATATGCGCGACGAATTGAGTTTGGGGATGCCCGCGCCCACCGGATTGGCTGCGGTCGAATGGCGCGTGAGCGACACGCCGGTGGCTTATGAGGACGCGCTGGCGGTCATGGAGGCGCGCGCCGAAGCCATTGCCAATGGCGAGGCGCCGGAGCTTGTCTGGCTCATCGAGCACCCTCCGCTCTACACCGCCGGCACCAGCGCAAATTTAGCCGATGTACTGGACGCGCGTTTTCCCGTGTACGAGAGCGGCCGCGGCGGTCAGATGACCTATCACGGGCCCGGCCAGCGCGTCGGCTACGTGATGATTGACCTGCGGCGACGCGGCCCAGATTTGCGCCGCTTCGTCGCCACGCTGGAAGAATGGATCATCCGCACTTTGGCCGCCTTCAATGTGCGCGGCGAACGCCGCGAAGACCGCATCGGTGTCTGGGTGAAACGGCCCGATAAGGGCGATGGCTTCGAGGACAAGATCGCCGCGCTCGGCATCCGCGTGAAGAAGTGGGTGACGCTGCATGGCATCGCCATCAATGTCGAACCCGACCTTTCCCACTTCGACGGCATCGTGCCGTGCGGCGTCAGCGTGCAACGCTACGGCGTCACCAGTCTCGTCGATCTCGGCGCGCCAGTGGCGATGACGGATGTCGATGTCGCGCTGCGCTCCGCGTTCGAGGAATTGTTCGGCGCAACTCAGAACGTCGGCAGCACGGAAAATTCCTCGCCCGGTACGCGCGCCCTTAAATCGGCCTCGGCACCGGCGCGCTGATCGATCAGGTCGACGCGCGCGCCGTGTGGCCCACGCCTGCAGGCCGCGATCATGTCGTCAATCACAGCGGGCTCGCCTTTGAACAAGGCCTCGACGGTGCCGTCGCGGCAATTGCGCACCCAGCCTTCGAGACAATGCCGGCCCGCTTCGCGCGCGACAAAGGCGCGGTAGCCGACGCCCTGGACCCGGCCAAAAACGACAATATGCACGACAATGGGCGCTTGATCATTCATCGGGCGTCACTACCGCTTAAATCTTCGCAGCCCAAATCTTCGCAACCAATGACGCGGCTGCCGGTCCAGCGCGACATTGACCAGCGCTCGATGGCGCGCGCGTGGCGCTCCGGCAAATTCCAGTGGCGCGCGGCGGCGGCGCACATTTCGGCGTAGCCCGGTTTCGGCCGGCCGACGCTGCGCCGCCGCAGCAGATAGATCATCGCCAAGGCCATGCGTTTGCTGTGGCGGACCGGCAAATAGCGCACATCATAGAGACCTTTGTGCAGCAACTCGTAATTATGGAGCGCGGCGAGATCGCGCGGCGTCAGCCGCCATAAGACGCCATGCACGCTCCCGCCCGGCGCCGGCTTGACCGAGCCCCATCCGTCGACGCCGACGAAGAACCTGTGGCCATCGAGCCGGGCAGCGCCGAGCGCGCGCGCAGACGGACAGCGCGCCAGCATGGCGGCGCGGTGCATGTTCGAGCCATAGGCGAAATAAAGCGTCATCGCATTTTGAAATAGCAGAACGGCCGGGGAACACCAGTGGAGACGCATGGCGAACGCTTGACGACTTTGATCCGTTCCAAAGTTTCCCGATCTATGAAATGATTGAGACCGGGAGGATCGTCAGGATGTTGTTCAAGGACTTTCTCACGCCAGCCATAGCGTTACTCGGCCTTGGCTTCGGCCTTTGGCAATATTGGCGGACATCCAAACGCGAATTCGAGAAACCGCTGCGCGAGGCTCAATTGCAGCTATATCGGGAAGCGACGGCGACTGCCGCGATCCTGGCAACGGAACCGCGCGGCAGCACCAAATGGAAACAGTCGCTCGCCGATTTTCACCGACTTTATTTCGGGCCGCTCGCCATGCTGGAAGATTTCAAGCACGATGTCGGCGCAAATGAACTCACCGTCGAAGAAGCGATGATCGTTTTCAAGGCCGTCCTCGACCAAGCCGATCAAGATAAAAAGTTGCGAAATCTCTCGCTGGCGCTTGCGCATACCTGCCGGGAATCGCTCGGCCGCTCATGGGGCGTCAGGATGTCGGCGTTGGAAGGCAACAAAGATTACTTGCCGATCGCCGTCGCGGAGAGGGACAAGATCAAAAAGACCAAGTTTAACCGCGCCGCTGCGGTTGCGCAAAAAGCCGGCTAGGCAAACTCCAAGATCACCGCATCGACCGCCAGGCTGTCGCCCGGCTTGGCGTTGATCTTCTTGACCGTGCCGTCGACTTCGGCGCGCAACACGTTTTCCATTTTCATGGCTTCGACCACCGCCACCATCTCGCCGGCCTTCACCTCCTGGCCTTCCGTTACCGAGACTGACACCACAAGACCCGGCATCGGGCACAGCACGAACTTGCCCATGTCGGCGACTTTCTTCACCGGCATCAGCCGCGCATAGGCCGCCTCGCGCTCGGTATAAACATAGGCCTTGGTCTCGACGCCGCGGAACGACAGCGCAAAGCCGTTCGGCAATGCGCGCAGTTGCACCGCGACCGGCTTGCTGTCGATTGTGCCGCTCCACAGCGGATCGCCCGGCGCCCAATCCGAGGCGAGATGGCGCGATTTGGCTTCATCGGGAAAGCGCACGGCGATGGTGCCGTTCTCGCGCTTGACCTCAAGGCGATATTCCGAGGCGCCGAGCCAGACTGCGCGCTGGCTTTCGCGGGTGACGCTGCGGCCGGTCAATTGGCCGGAGATATTGCGCTTGCGCTCGCCGAGCACATGATCGATCGACGCCGCGACCGAGGCCAACACCTGGGCGCGCTCGCCTTCCGGCGCGATCGGGTGGAAGCCTTCGGGAAATTCCTCGGCGATGAATCCGGTGGACAGGTGCCCCGACTTCCAGCGCGGATGCGCCATCAGCGCCGACAGGAACGGAATATTGTGACGGATGCCGTCGATGACGAAAGCGTCGAGCGCATCGCCCTGCGCTTCAATGGCCGCGAGGCGAGTCGGCGCGTGCGTCACCAGCTTGGCGATCATCGGATCGTAGAACAGCGAGATCTCGCCGCCTTCATAGACGCCGGTGTCGTTGCGCACAGTGATGCCGGCCACGCTTCGTTCTTCCGGCGGGCGATAGCGCGTCAGCCGCCCGGTCGACGGCAGGAAATTGCGGTACGGGTCCTCGGCATAGACTCTGGATTCGACCGCCCAGCCATTGAGCTTCACGTCGCTCTGCTTGATCGATAATTTCTCGCCGGCGGCCGAGCGGATCATCTGCTCGACGAGATCGATGCCGGTAATGAGTTCGGTCACCGGATGTTCGACCTGAAGCCGCGTATTCATCTCGAGGAAGAAGAAGCTCTTGTCCTGCCCGGCGACGAACTCGACGGTGCCGGCGGAGTCGTAACCGACCGCCTGTGCCAGGGCCGCCGCCTGCTCGCCCATCTTCTGCCGCGTCGCCTCGTCAAGCAGCGGGCTTGGCGCTTCCTCGATGACTTTCTGGTTGCGGCGCTGGATCGAACATTCGCGCTCGTGCAGATAGATGACGTTGCCGTGCTTGTCGCCGAGCAGCTGGATTTCGATGTGGCGCGGATCGACAATGAATTTCTCGATGAACATGCGGTCGTCGCCGAACGACGATTTGGCTTCCGACTTCGAGCGGGCAAAACCCTCGGCGACTTCGGATTCCGACCAGGCGATGCGCATGCCTTTGCCGCCGCCGCCGGCGGAGGCCTTGATCATCACCGGATAGCCGATCTCGTTGGCGATCTTCACCGCCTCCTTGTCGTCGGCGATGACGCCGAGATGGCC
>CAITJJ010000147.1 GCA_903892675.1 uncultured Hyphomicrobiales bacterium
GCCGACATCAAGAAGCGCATGGACGTGCCGAACTTCGTCGGCGGCGGCCCGCAGAACCCGATGGGCGCGCGCGCGCTGTACCTGTACGCCGGCAACAAGGACACGATGTACCGCATCCACGGCACCAACCAGCCGGAATATATCGGCCAGGCGATTTCCTCGGGCTGCATCCGCCTGACCAATGAGGACGTCATCGACCTCTACAACCGCGTCAAGGAAGGCGCCGTCGTGGTCGTGCTGGCGCCGAACCAGGGCGACTCGCCGTTCAACCCGCGCATGGCCTCGGTCGCGCCGCGGTCCTGATCTTTCCGGACTCGTTCCGACAAAACGGCGCCTTCGGGCGCCGTTTTTTTATGCCGGTCAGCCCAAAGTGACGCGGACGATTTCCGGCGGCACGCCAAGCCGCAGCGGCACCTGGCTGGTGCCTAAGCCCCCCGACACGATCATGTGGCGGCCCTGCTCGACGATGTGGCCATAGGCGTAGCGCGCGCCATAGGCCGACGGCGCCCAGAATGGCGGCACCAGAGGCAGCCGGATCTGGCCGCCATGGGTGTGCCCGGCCAGGGTCAGCGACACGCGTGCCGGGACGGCCGTGAATATGTCGGGCTCGTGCACCAGCAGGATCACCGGATCGGCGGTGGTGACTTTATTGAGCGTGCCGGGCAGATCGTCGGCGCCGCGAAACTGGCGGTGACCGATCGGGTAAGCGATCTGGTCGCCGATCCCGGCCAGCCAGAAACGGCGGCCGCCCTCGCCCAGCAGCACGGCGTCGTTTTCCATCACCGGGATGCGCACCTGCGCCAGAGCGGCGCGCGTGCCGGCGATGTCGTACCACCAGTCGTGATTGCCGAGGATGGCGTGAACGCCGAGGGGGCTGCGCAGCCGCGCCAGCTCCGCCGCCCAGGCGGCATGCGGCACATGTTCGGTGACGAAACGATGCGTGGCGAAAAAATCGCCGAGCAGCACCGTGAGATCGCAGGCGAGCGCATTGGCGGCGTCGACCACCTGGCGGATGCGCGCGACGCCCATGTTCGGCCCGCCGGCATGCAGGTCGGCGATGACAGCGATGGTGAGCGGCTGGCCGGGAGGCCAGCCCGGCGGCGTCAGCCGGTAATCCGTAATCGACAGGCCGTTCGCCGCTTCCATCGCGGCGTAGACGGTGGTGGCGGGAAGCATGATGCCGGCAAGGCCGCTGAGACCAAGTCCGGTCTTGAGCAGACCGCGCCTTGTCAGACCGCCGGGGACGGGCTTCGGCAACACGAACTTGCTGGGGGCGCCGCCGGTCATCGGCAAGGACTAGCGCAAAAGGTTGAACGGAAAGTGGAAGCCTCCGCCGGATTTCCGCTTGTTGCGAACCGGCGGGCGCGGCTTCGGCAGCGGGACCGGACCCTCGATCGGACTGACCATGCTGACGGCGACCTTTTCGTCGGCATCGTCGTCGGCCTCGGCCGGCGCGGCGGCGACCTTGGTTTTAGCGGCGTCGGGTTTGGCCGCCTCGGGAGCCGCTGCGACTTCGGCCGGCTTCTCCGGCGCTTTCGGTGCGGGCGGTGGTGGCGGCGGCGGCGGTTCGCGCACGTCCCATTGGCAGATGCGGTAGCCGTTGGACCGCACGGCCAGATCGAGATGAATATGCTCTTCGTGATAGCCGTCCGACCCCGGGCCGAGCACCGTGGTGAAGCGAAGGCAGGCGCTCTTGCGCGCCGCCTCGCGCAGCGGCTTGTCGGCCTTGATGTCGGTCAGGTGGATATATTTGCCGCCTTCGAGGGTGAAGCCGCGCAGGTCGATGGCATTGGCCTTGCCATGCTCGGACACCTTGCCGGTCATCTTGCGGTTGCGGCCGCGGCAACTGAAGTCGTCGTAGGTTTCGAGCCGTTGCAGCACGCCGGCTGCGGCGGTCAGCGGCGCGGCGTCGTCGCGCAGCCACAGCGCCAACTGCTCGGCCATCGGGCATTGCAGGTAAGGCGCCGGTTTGATCTCGATCTTCTTGCCGGAGGCCAGCCACACCGCGTCGATGCGCACGATGTCGCCGCCGCCGCAGGAGCCGGGACCGATCAGGCGCGGCATGGCGGTAACCACCGCGAACTTCTCCAGCCGCGTGCGGCAGGCCGACGCTTCGCTGGTGACTTCCGATGTCTTGAAGTCCTCGCCGGCGGCTTCGCGGAAGCTCTTCGGCTCACTCCACAAAGTGGCGATCCAGGACGGCGGCGGGACGATCTTCGGGCGCGGACGGGGCAAAGGCACAGGCGCTGCGGCAGGGCTGGCCGCAGCCGGCGCTGCATTGGGCACGGACAGGACAGCGGGCTGGCCAATGGCGACGCCGCTGCCGAACAGGGCCAGCACGACACTTGCAACAAGTCCTTGCGCCACAAGTGTTCGCATCATGGCGGTGTCGGGCAGGATTGCGGCATTTGTGCGGGACAGCATGGCTTTACCTTGCACGGATTCGTGCCGAAGCTAACCTGCTATCGGCTGGCGAGGGGCCGGCCCAAGACGAAGAAGATATTCTGCGAGAGGGAAACGCCATGTTCGGCCTGATGTCCGACTTTCCGCTGCTGCTGCACCGGATCATCGACCATGCCGCCAAGTTCCACGGCGAGCGCAAGGTCATCACCCGCTCGGTCGAGGGGCCGATCGTCGAGACCAATTACGCGCAGATCCGCGCCCGCTCGCTGAAAGTGGCGCAGCGGCTGGAGCGCGACGGCATCAAATTGGGAGACCGGGTGGCGACGCTTGCCTGGAACACCTGGCGGCATCTCGAGAGCTGGTACGGCATTCTCGGCATTGGCGCGATCTATCACACCGTGAACCCGCGGCTGTTTCCCGAGCAGATCATCTGGATCGTCAATCATGCCGAGGACCGCATGATGTTCGTCGATCTGACCTTCGTGCCTCTGCTGGAAAAGATCGCCGACAAGCTGCCGACCATCGAGCGCTACGTCATTCTCACCGACGCCGCGCACATGCCGCAGACGACATTGAAGAACGCGGTCGCCTATGAGGACTGGATCGCGCAAGCCGACGGCGATTTCAAATGGCGCTCGTTCGACGAGAACACCGCCGCCGGCATGTGCTACACATCGGGCACCACCGGCCATCCGAAGGGCGTTCTCTATTCGCACCGCTCCAACGTGCTGCACGCCTTCATGGCGTCGCTGCCGGATTCCAAGAACCTCGCCTCCGCCGATGTCTGCATGCCGGTGGTGCCGCTGTTTCACGCCAATGGCTGGTCGCTCGCCTTCTCGACGCCTATGGTCGGGGCTACGTTGGTGCTGCCCGGCGCCAAGATGGACGGCGCGTCGATCTACGAACTGCTCGACACCTACAAGGTGTCGTTCACCGCCGCGGTGCCGACGATCTGGCTGATGCTGTTGCAGGACCTGGAAAAGACCGGCGCCAAGCTGCCGCACTTGAAGCGCGTCGTCATCGGCGGCTCGGCCTGCCCGCGCGCCATGACCAAGACGTTCCAGGAAAACTACGGCGTCGAGGTCGTGCACGCCTGGGGCATGACCGAGATGAGCCCGCTCGGCTCGCTCTGCACCATGAAGCCGGAATATGCGGGGCTGACCGGCGAGGCGCGGCTCGATGTGCAGATGAAGCAGGGGCATCCGCCGTTCGGCGTCGATATGAAGATCACCGATGATGCGGGCAAAGAGTTGCCGTGGGACGGCAAGACCTTTGGCCGGCTGAAGGTGCGCGGGCCGGCGGTGGCCAAGGCCTATTACAAGGTGGCGCGCGACGCCGTGTTCGAGGACGACGGCTGGTTCGACACCGGCGACGTCGCGACCATGGACCAATACGGCTATATGCAGATCACCGACCGCGCCAAGGACGTCATCAAGTCCGGCGGCGAATGGATCTCGACCATCGATCTGGAAAACCTCGCGGTCGGCCATCCGAAAGTAGCGGAAGCCGCCGCCATCGGCGTCGTGCATCCGAAATGGGACGAGCGGCCTTTGCTGGTGATCGTCCTGAAGAAGGGCGAGACGGCGACGCGCGAGGACATTCTCGCCTTCATGCAGGGCAAGATCGCCAAGTGGTGGATGCCGGACGATGTCGTGTTCGTCGATGAAATTCCGCACACCGCGACGGGGAAGATCCAGAAGATGACGCTGAGGAAGCAGTTTGAGGCGTATCGGTTGCCGGGGGTTCAGGCGGCGGAGTGAGGGGGATTATACATTGATTGTGCATATGAAGTGCAGAGAAGCGGGCGATGCTACCGAATAAACGGATAACGCCCGCTAACCATCATTGGTGGCCCCAAAGTCTATCTAAATCTTGGGTGGGCGCAGATGGCGGCGTGACCCAACTTTCCTGGGATGAATCTGAAGTAAGATCCAAGCCATCTAATTTTGCAGCTATTAGGAATGCACACCATATTACGCGCGGCAATGATAGCCCCTGGAATACAACGTTTGAACCGGTCTTTGATAAAGCTGACAGTACGTTTCCTGATCTTGTGGACTGGCTACTCACAATCGAAGCAAGCACCTCACGGTCCAAGTCGTCTTTTCACGATAGATTTAGAGTTCAATCCTTATCTGGAGACAGACGCGCCCAACTGGCTGAATGCCTTTCATCTCTAGTCGTGAGAAGTCCCCGATCTCGAAACAATATCAAGATCACAATCGAATCTTATTTGAGCAACGACAATATAGAGGAGCACTACGTCGACAAGACACTCATCGCTGCAAACATGCATGCAAGTCACGGCATATTCACAAGTGTCATAAATGGCGGCGGAAGATTCATTGCGCTGATCTGCGATGAATCAGAACTCGTCTATGGTGACGGCTTTCTGCATAACTTTCCGATTGGCACTGATCGCCCTATCTCAGGCCGGTTTATCATTCCTGTCCTGCCCTCTCTTGCCATTCTTTTCGTTCAACCGCTCGCTTATCGACCGCAGCCTGAGCTGATCACCATGCGATTGCATGAGAAGGAAGTGACATTCCTAAATCAAATCGTACAAGTCTATTCAAAAAATCATATTTTTTACCGCAACATAAAACCCAAAATAATTGAGGAATTTAGACGGCGGGAGCATCTTGAGCTTACTTATCACCAACACCCTTGGATCGAGCATTTGATAAATAGTGCATTGGATTTCGTACCAAAGGTTTAGTCATCACATCACAAATTCTGTGGCCGTTCGCATCGCCCTTCAAGGCTCGCTGCGCACGTCGCACCTCAGGGTGACGGGACTGCGGAACGAACCACCTTCCCCCGCGTTGCCCTCCCGCTCGCGCCGGGTGACAACCGGCCGCAATGGGGATGTCGGACGCAAGCCATTTTGCCGGTTTCTGCTTGCGACACCAACGCATCGGTACGCGTCGACGTCTAACCCGTTCCCGGCGCGGGCAACTTGCCCTGCAAGCATCCCGAATGACCGCCCGTAGCCCGTAGGCGGATTTGCGAAGCGTAATCCGCCGCCTTTGGCGCCAAGAGTCATCACCCCGTTCTCGTTCCCACGAAAGCTGGACCCCAGTTCTTACTAACTTTTCAAGGCATCGCTGGGTCCCCGCTTTCGCGGGGACGAACGGAGAAGTATTATTGCGCTCCAATAAAGCAACGGAAAACCGCTCATGATGGTCATCGTTTTTCGCGCGCGACGCACGCCTGAGGGATTGGGCGACGAGTATCACTACTGGTTCAAGCGCATGAGCGAGATAGCTGTCTCCATGCCGGGCTATATCTCGCACAAGGGCTATGTGGCCGAGGACGGCGAGCGGCTGTCGCTGTTCGAATGGCAATCGGCGGAAACGCTCAAGGCCTGGGCGCAGCATCCCGAACACGTTCCAACCAAGGCGCTCGGCCGGCAGAAATTCTATTCCGCCTATCATCTGCAGGTTTGCGAAGTGGTTCGCGAATCGAAATTCACGAGCGGTACGACGCCGGATTAGGACGCCCACCGAATGGCCCGAAGCCTTACGTCCCGTCGCCCTGATTGCTGGCGAGTTGCGACGGCATCGGTTCGTCGACGCTGCGCACGACGATGATGCGGTCGAACTTGCCGGCCTCGTAGGCCTGCAGGAACTTGTCGTAGTCGCGCACCGAGATGCAGCCGTTCGAGCCGCCGGCTTCGCCGAGCAGATAGGAATGCGCCAGGATGCCGTCGCGGCCATACATGTTGCCGTTGCCGATCGGCTTCATGCGCAGCGCGCGCACGCCGTGAAACGGCTTCTCGCGGAACGACACGGCATAGACATTGGGCGGTGTGACGCCGACATCCTTGCGCTCGATCGACTGCGGATCGTCGAGATACTGGCCGAGGCCGGAATGCGCCTCGAGCCTTTCGCCGTCCGGCATGTAAACCGCGCGCCGCGCGATATCGTACAGCACCGTCTTCGGATTGGCGGCGATCACCGCCTTGGCGGCGCGGTCCGGATCGCCGAACAATTTGTCGAAAATGCCGGGTTCGGATTTGGGCTGCGGCGGCAGCGCCGCGATCTGCGGCGCGACCGGCGTGGTGCGCACGACCGTGGCGCGCAGCGCATCCGCACGCGCCACATCCTGGCGCGTGACATCCTGCCGGGCGAAGGCCTGACGCGCGGCGTCTTCACGAACAGTGTCCTGGCGAGCGGTGTCCTGGCGACCAGTGTCCTGACGACCAGTGTCCTGGCGCGCAATGTCTTCGCGCGCGATGCCGTCGGGCCGCGCCAGCGGCATGGGCGTGGCGACGTCGAGGCTGGGCAGGCGCACATCGGCAGCCGAGGGGAATCGCCTCGCCAGCAAGGTCGACAGGCCGCCTTCCGGTTTCCAGGCCGTGTCCGCGCCGCGCAGGCCGACGCCGACAGTGCCGACCAGCTGCGTCCATTCCTCATGCCAGGTCGGCGCGATGTCCAGTTCGCGCAAAGGCGCGGCGATCGACGATCTTAATTCCGGCGCCATAGCGGAACGGCCCTGCGGCAGCGGCAGATAGATCGCCGCCGCGGCGAGCGCGCTGGCGCCGGCGGCGCCGAGGCAGATCCACATGACGGCCAGAGTGGTCCGCGCGACAGCGTCCGGTCGCGCGGGGGCGACCGCCGCCGGGCGGCGTGTTGCCCCTCGCATTCTCGCGTCGGCCCTCTGCACCATGCCGCCATCCTACCCTAAAAGGCCGCCCGCTGGAAATTAGGAACCCGGCCGCCGGGCTTTATGGGTAATATGGTGCTGGAAACGGTGCCTAAAATGTGGCCCATACACGGTTCCTTGCACCATTCCATGCACCGTTATTCTCTCCCCGCAGCCACAGGGCCGCTCCGATGACGACAAAAGACCATGCGCAGGCCGCGGCACAGGCCGGCACCATGCCGCCCGGTATCGCCGAAAGGCTGATCGCCATCGGCCGTGTCATCGAGGCGCCGAAGACCAATGCGATTTATGCGCCGCTGCATGCGGCCGAGCCCTTTGCCGGCGTGACGATCGCGCGCGACATCCGCTACGGGCCGGATGCGCGCAACCTGCTCGACGTGTTCACGCCGGATACAAGCGGGGCCCTAAGGCCGGTGCTGCTGTTCGTGCATGGCGGCGGCTTCGTGCGCGGCGACAAGCATGTCGCCGGCAGTCCGTTTTTCGACAATGTCGCGGTCTGGGCGGTGCGCCACGGCATGATCGGCGTCACCATGTCCTATCGCCTGGCGCCGCAGGCGAAATGGCCGAGCGGGCCGCAGGATGTCGCATTGGCGATCAATCGGCTGCGCGCGCATATCGCCGCGCATGGCGGCGACGCCGCGCGCCTTTATGTGATGGGCTCGTCGGCCGGCGCCAACCACGTTGCGTCCTATGTCGCTTTCCCGGAATTTCACCCGGCCGATGGCGCAGGGATCGCCGGCGCGATCTTCCTGTCCGGCTCGCCCTTCGACCCGACCGTGTTCGACATGACGCCCTACACCGATTATTTCGGCACGGATGCGGCGGCCTATGCGGCACTGTCGCCGACGCCGGGACTGTTGAAGACGAAGGTGCCGCTGATGTTGGCCTGGGCCGGGCTCGATCCGCCGCCAATCGAACGCCAATCGATCGATCTCGACGCCGCCTTGCGCAAGGCCGGCCGCGCCCCGGCCAAGGCCGTGCTGAAAACGCACAGCCATATTTCGCTTAACAACGCCATCGGCACCGCCGACACCGAACTCACCGATCAGCTGCTGGCCTTTATCGAAGGCAGGCAGTAACAGGGAGGCCGCTTCACCCGAGGAGACTTCCAGAATGCGAACTCAATCCCGCTTAGGCGTCCGTTTGGGCGTCCGTTTGGGCGCCCGCTTCGCCTTCGCGCTTTTCGCCGCACTGGCAGGCGTTCTCGCCGCCGGTTCGCTCACCCCCGCCATCGCGCAAACAACGGCAAAGAAAACCATGACCACAGCATCCGGACTGCAAATCACCGACACCGTCGAAGGCACCGGCGCCACGCCGAAGCGCGGCCAGACCTGCGTCATGCATTACACCGGCTGGCTCTACACGAATGGCATCAAGGGCAAGAAGTTCGATAGCTCTGTCGACCGCAACGAGCCGTTCGAGTTCAAGGTCGGTGTCGGCCAGGTCATCAAGGGCTGGGACGAAGGCGTCTCGACCATGAAGGTCGGCGGCAAACGCACGCTGATCATTCCGCCCGCGCTCGGCTATGGCGCGTCCGGCGCCGGCGGCGTCATTCCGCCGAACGCGGTGTTGATGTTCGACGTCGAGTTGCTCGGCGTGAAGTAAGGCCGTCACGGCCGCCGCCGCAAGGTGGCGGCCGTCGACGTTCCCGCCAGGCCCTCATTGCGCGGCAACAGGTTGTATATTTTTTATAAACACTTTATGGTTGCCATCCCGTCTGGAGGCTTCCGCCATGCGTATGGCCCCGCTTTTCCTGAGCGCTGCGCTGCTCGCCGGCGCTGCGCAAGCGCAATCCGGCTGCGACGGCTACCCGGTCCCCTGCGTCAGGGATGTCGCCATCGCCTATCCGGCGACGGCGCATATGGCCGCCGACATGCGCGGCTCGACGCATGAACTGACCTTCAACCGCAAGGATGGCAAGTCGTTGTGGATCACCGCGCCGATGTATGACGCGGTCGTCGAAGTGGCGATGAACGGCGCAATGAAATTTCATCCGATGCCGGCGGGCAGCATGCCGCACGGCATTTCCTTCGACGGCGCCGGCCGGCTTTACGCCAGCCTGGAAGGCGCCGGCGCTGTGGCCGAGATCGACGCGACGACCGGCGCCATCAAGCGGCAAATCGCGGTCAATGCCGATCCGCATGGACTCGGCATCGGCCCCGACGGCAAGACGGTTTGGTTCACCGGCAAGAGCAAGAACACGGTCGGCCGGATTCTCGGCGACGGCATGGTGCTGAACTTCCCGCTGCGCACAGTCGATGCGCTGCCGATCTACATCGCGGCCGGACGCGACGGCCATATGTGGTTCACCGAACTGACCGGCAATAAAATCGGCCGCGTCACCGCCGGCGGCGACATCAGCGAATTCAAGATTCCGACCGACGACAGCCGGCCGATCGCGATCGTCCAGGACCCGTCGGCCTATGCGATGTGGTTTTCGCAAGAGGCCGGCAACAAGGTCGCCCGCATCGACGCGCAGGGCAACATCACCGAATTCGACGTGCCGAAGTCGCAGACCAATTCGATATTGGCCGGCCTGGCCTTCGACGCCGACGGGAATTTGTGGGTGCAGCAATATGTCAATCAGAACAAACCGGAGCCGGAGGGACCCGACTTCATTATCAAGATCGGCAAGTCGATCCTGAAGGCGCAACCCGGCGACAAACTCGATTTCACATTCTACGAGGTGCCGACGCGCAAGACGGTGATGCACCGCATCGTGCAGGGCCCGGACATGAATATGTGGTTCACCGAACTGAAGGCCGACCGCTTCGGCCGCGTTATCATCAAGGAAGGCCGGTCCGCAAAAAGCGCCAGCACATCACCGTGAGACGCCGCCGCTTCAGGCCGCCGTCAGCAGCATGTTGAAAGCGCCGAGCACCTTGCCATGGCGATCGAGGATCGGCGTCGGAAACGGCGTGAACGGCACGCGCGTGCCGTTCGGCCGTTCGGCGACCGCTTTGACGCCGCGAATATTGCGGCCTTCGTGGATCGCCACCGCCATCGGACATTGATCGTGCGGAATGAACTCGCCGCCGGTCGAATAGATCTTCCACGACACGCACCATTTGTCGCGGCCGAGCATGGGCAACCGTCCGGCGAATTCCACCGAGGCTGGGTTGAAATAGACGATGCGGCCTTCGGCGTCGGTCGAATAAATAGCGAAGGGCAGTTCGTCGAGGATTGGCTGCATAGCGCTCAGGGTAATGTCGCAGCCTTGCGCCAGAACGGACACGGCCAGCGGCACGATCGCCACGTCATCGCCGTCGTCCAGTTCGACGAGTTCGCCGGCCGCCAGCAGTTCATCCGGCGTTTGACTGTCCCAAGACGACATCGCGGTCGCTCCAACTTTATCGCACCATGGCCGGCCTTGGCGCCCATCAAACAGCACAGGCTTTAACAATGGGACAATTTGCAACCCGCGCCAAAGGTGCAAATCGCGCGCATTTTCGCGACTAAAATGTGCATTCGGTGATCAAATCTGATGGCCGGCTGCAAATCCCGCCGGCATGTCGGTGGCGTTATACTGCGACGGCAAAAATCGCCGGACCCGGGCTCCCCTAAACACCGACGTTGCGTAATGCGGCATCAACCATTATCCCTCGTGGCGACACTGCTTGCCTGGGAACTCTCGAAAGCACATGGCGCGCCGCCCGTTTAACGATGAGCCGATTTCGGCGCTGGCGACCTGGTCGTCGCGGCTGGCGCTGTTTGCGCTGGCCGTCGCCGTCCTGTCAGTGGTGATCCTGCGCTCCGCCCTGCTAGAGATCGAGCCGGCGCTGGCCACGTTCGCCGCCGCACTGGCGCTCGCCGGACTGGCGATCGTGCTGGCCTTTCTGTCTTTCGTCGCGATCTGGCGTCACGGCCGCTCCGGCCTCGGCCGCGCCCTGCTCGGCCTCATGCTCGGCATCCTGCTGCTCGCCTACCCGGCCTATCTGGCGCAGCGCGGCTACCGTTACCCGGCGATTGCCGACGTCACCACCGATCCGGCCAATCCGCCGCGCTTCATCACGCTGGCGGCGCAGCGCCCGAGGAACCGTATCGTCTATCCGGCCGCCAGCGCGCCGCTGCAACGCGCCGCCTATCCCGACATCGTGCCGCTGCAACTGGCGTTGCCGCTGCGCAGTTCCTATGACGTCGTGCTCGGCGTGCTGACCAAGCGCAAATGGACCTTCACCGAAAGCATGCCGCCGGCCGCCAGCCGGCGCGAGGTAGTGATCGAGACCACGGCGCGCACGCCGTTGATGGGCTTTCGCGACGACGTCGTCATTCGCATCACCGCGGTCGGCAATAACGGATCGCGCGTCGATCTGCGTTCGGCCTCGCGTTTCGGCTCGCACGATCTGGGCGTCAACGCGGCGCGGCTGCGCTCGCTGCTCGAAGACATCGACGAAGCGTCCGGCAACGCGCCGGAGCCGAAGTCCGAGGCCCCGCCGGACAAGAAGCCGGCGCCGAAGAAACCCGCGCAAAAGCCGAAGGTTTGATTTATCCGGCCAGCCTGTATTCGCCGTCGATCGACGGCGCGCCGTCGGTGACGACGACGCCGCGCGTCACCAGATCTTCCATATGCGCCAAGACCGACATGCCGGCAGCTCCCGTCAGCCGCGGATCGATGCCGATATAGATCGCGCGCACGATGGTCGGGATGTCGGTCGCGCCTTTGCCAAGCCGGTGCAGGATCGAAGCCTCGCGCGCCTGGCGGTGTAGAATGTAATAATTGACGAAACGGTTGGCATCGCCGATCGCCGGGCCGTGACCGGGGAAGTAGACTTGCTCGGAGCGCTTGGCGAGCTTGCGCAGCGAGGCCATGTAGTCGCTCATCGCGCCGTCGGGCGGCGCGACGATGGTGGTCGCCCACGCCATGACATGATCGCCGACAAACAGCGCGTTGGCTTCCTTGTAGGCATAAGCCATGTGGTTGGCGGTGTGGCCGGGCGTTGTCACGGCCTCGATCGTCCAGCCGTCGCCTTGCACGATGGCGCCATCCTTCAGATAGACATCGGGCACGAAATCGCGGTCGCCGCTGGAATCGAGCGGGTTCATCTCGCCGATATGCAAAGGCCGCGCGGCGCGGTGAACGCCTTCGGCATAAACCGTCGCGCCGGTGGCGTGCTTGATGGCCGGCACCGCGGGCGAATGATCGCGATGGGTATGGGTGACGAAAATATGCGTCACCGTCTCGCCGCGCACGGCGTCGAGCAAAGCGCCGATATGCACGGGATCGTCCGGACCCGGATCGACGATGGCGACGTTACCGTCGCCGATGATGTAGCTGATCGTTCCCTTGAAGGTGAACGGTCCGCCATTGTTCGCCATCACCCGGCGTACGCCGGGCATGACCCGGTCGACCGTGTCGGGGACGAGATCGAGGTTCTTGTCGAAGGGAATGTCGTCGTCGGCCATGGATTCTCTTTGCGGCAATTGCGGCCGCCTTCTCCCGCAAAAACAGCGCCGGATCAACAGTTGACAGAGAAAAATAGTTACTATACGTATTAGTACCTTTTTATGTTAGAGGTACATATGTCCAAGTATGAAGCCCTCGGACAGTTCTTGAAGTCTCAAGGCAACCAGCTCGTGCCTATGACCTTTGGCCAGATCGAACAGGTTATCGGAGCGACATTACCGCCCTCCGCGCACAAACACCGGCCGTGGTGGAGCAATAATTCTAAAAACAGCGTTCTCACCCGAGTCTGGCTCGAGGCCGGGTTCAAGAGCGAACAGGTCAATATGGAAAGCCAGAAACTAGTGTTTCGGCGGGTCGGCCCGCAAAAACCACAGCCCCCTGCGCCGGGCAGCCGACATCCCATGTTCGGGGCGCTCAAGGGCCTCTTGCACATCGTCGCGGGCACCGATGTGACGAAGCCCGCCGACCCCGACTGGGGCAAACGCTAATGCAACCGTTGTTGCTGGATACATGTGCCGTCATCTGGATCAACGGAGACGAGCCTATCAAGCCTGAAGCGGCCGCCCTAATAAATGATGCTTACGCCCAGAGTGTAACAACCTTCGTCTCGCCTATTACGGCGTGGGAGATCGGTCTTCTCGCCTCGCGAGAACGCTTGCGCCTGCTCATCACCCCGGAGAGGTGGTTTGGCAAAATCCTCGAATTGCCTGGAGCGTCGCTCGCCGAACTCTCACCCGAGGTACTGATTGCGTCGTCGTTTCTCCCCGGCAAGCCGCCGCGCGACCCGGCCGACCGCATCATCGTAGCGACAGCGCGGCAACTCGGCGCTACGCTGATTACGCGCGACAGCGTGCTGTTGAACTACGGCAAGCAGGGGCACGTTAATGTGATGGCGTGCTGAAAAAGCATCGGCGGCATTCCGAAATAATTTAAAGCCCCTCACCCGGTCCGCAGGCGGGGAGCGGTAAGAAGGATCAATGAATCTCCGGCTCCGGCACCGCGCCGGCCTTGGCGAGGAAGTCGAAGTCGCAGCCGTCGTCGGCCTGGCCGATGTGGTCGGAGAACAGCGCGCCGTAGCCGCGCGGATATTTCGGCGACGGCTTGATCCAGGCCGCCTTGCGGCGCGCCATTTCCTCATCGCTGACATGCAGATGAATCGTGCGGGCCGGGATATCGACCTCGATCTCGTCGCCGGTCTGCACAAAAGCAAGCGGCCCGCCGACGAAGCTTTCCGGCGCGACATGCAGGATGCAGGCGCCGTATGACGTGCCGCTCATGCGCGCGTCGGAAATACGCAGCATGTCGCGCACGCCTTGCTTCACCAGTTTGCGCGGGATCGGCAGCATGCCCCATTCCGGCATGCCGGGGCCGCCCTGCGGGCCGCCGTTCTTCAGCACCAGAATATGGTCGGCAGTGACGTCGAGATCGTCGCGCTCGACCTCGCGCGCCATCTCGTCGTAATTCTCGAAGGCAATGACTTTGCCGCGATGCTTGTGCAAGCGCTTTTCCGCCGCCGACGGCTTCATGACGCACCCGCGCGGCGCGAGGTTGCCGGTGAGCACCGCGGTGGCGCCGTCGCTATTGACGGGATCGTTGAGCGACTTGATGACATCCGAGTTATAGACCGCCGCGTCGGCGATGTTGTCGGCCACCGTCTTGCCGGTGACGGTCAACTGCGTCGTGTCGAGCACGCTGCGCAATTGCACCATCAGCGCCTTCAGGCCGCCGGCATAAAAGAAGTCTTCCATGAGATACGCGCCGGACGGCCGCACATTGGCGATCACCGGAACTTCGCGCGATAGTTCATCGAAGCGGTTCATGTCGAGCGGAATGCCGGCGCGGCGCGCGATGGCCACCAGATGAATGATGCAGTTGGTCGAACCGGCCATCGCCATGTGCACCTTGATGGCATTGTCGACCGAATTCTTGGTGATGATCTTGTCCGGCGTCAGATCCTCCCACACCATGTCGACGATGCGCCGCCCCGAGGCGATCGCCATGCGAGCGTGACCGGCGTCCGGCGCAGGGATCGACGACGCGCCGGGCAGCGTGAAGCCGAGCGCCTCCGCCACCGCCATCATGGTCGCCGCGGTGCCCATGGTCATGCAGGTGCCGAACGAGCGCGCGATGCCGCCTTCGATCTCCTGCCACTGTTCCTCGGTGATCTTGCCGGCGCGCTTCTCGTCCCAGTATTTCCAGGTGTCGGAGCCGGAGCCGAGCACCTGGCCGTGCCAGTTGCCGCGCAGCATCGGCCCCGCCGGCATGAAGATCGCCGGCACGCCCATCGAGATCGCGCCCATCAGCAGGCCGGGCGTGGTCTTGTCGCAGCCGCCGAGCAAAACCGCGCCGTCGATCGGGTGGCTGCGCAACAGTTCCTCGACTTCCATCGCCAGCATGTTGCGGTAGAGCATCGTCGTCGGCTTGACGAAAGTTTCCGACAACGACATTGCCGGCAGTTCGAGCGGGAAGCCGCCGGCCTGCAGCACGCCGCGCTTCACTTCCTCGGCGCGCGTGCGCAGATGGACGTGACACGGGTTGATGTCGCTCCAGGTATTGATGATGCCGATGACCGGCTTTGAGCCCCAGTCGCCGGCGTCGTAGCCGATCTGGCGCAGCCGCGAGCGATGGCCGAAGGAGCGCAAATCGTTGACGCCGAGCCAGCGGTGGCTGCGCAGTTCCTCGGGCTTCTTGCGTGCGGGCTTTTTAGGATCGGTCATTGCGGCGCAACCTCGGCCTTGGCAGTGCGGCCGCCTCAAAGCGGCGGCCCTTGTTTTTCTGGCCGCGACCATACTGGTCCAACGGGGCCGCGCACAAGCGCGTTTTACAACTCTTGACAACGACGGACCGGAGCGAACAAGTGGTGGGCGTTCAACTCAACCCGGGTGACGCCATGCGCGACAGCACGAAATCGAAACTCGAGGCGATCTCGACCGCGACCTTGACCACCGTGCTGTTCAAGCGCGGCTTTCGCAATACCTTCATCGGCGGCGTCCGCCGCATCAACAAGAGCGCCGAAAAGAACATGGTCGGCCCGGCCTATACGCTGCGCTATATCCCGGCGCGCGAGGACCTCGACCATCTCGGCGTATTCGAGGACCGCAACCATCCGCAGCGCAAGGGCGTCGAGGAGTGCCCGCCCGGCCATGTCTTCGTCATCGACTCGCGGCGCAATGCGTCGGCGGCCTCCGCCGGCAATATCCTGATCACGCGGCTGTGGAAGCGCGGCGCCGCCGGCATCGTCACCGACGGTGGCTTTCGCGACACGCCGGAAATCGAAATCATGCCCTTCCCCGCCTATCACGCGCAGCCGTCGGCGCCGACCAACCTGATCAAGCATCACGCCGTCGATCTCAACCTGCCGATCGCCTGCGGCGAAGTGCCGGTGTTCCCCGGCGACATCATGGTCGGCGACGGCGAAGGCGTCACGGTGATCCCGGCGAACATCGCCGATGCGGTCGCCGACGAGGCTTTCGAGCAGACCGTGTTCGAGGACTTCGTGCAGGAGAAGGTCAACGAAGGCCGCGGCATATTTGGCCTCTATCCGCCCGGCCCGGAAGCGCGCGAGGAATTCGCCAAATGGCGCGCCGCGCAAAAGCGTTGATGGAACGAGCAATGCAGCCCGCGCGATCCGCAGCGCAATGACCTTCGACGCCGCTCCCAAGCCGACGACGCCGACGCGCGCGCACTGGGCGTTGCGCGCCCTCGCCAATCCTTACCTGTTGCTGGCGCTCGCTTCGCTGTTCTGGTCGGGCAATCACATTGTCGGCCGCGCCATTGGCGGCCATGTGCCGCCTCTGGCGATCTCGACCATCCGCTGGGCCATTCCCGCCGCGGTGCTGTGGGCCTTCGCGCACCGCCAGATCCGCGCCGACTGGCCGACCATCCGCGCGCACTGGAAGATCATGCTATGGCTCGGCGCGACCGGCGGCGCGCTATTCACGGCGCTGCAATATGTCGGCCTGCAATATACCAGCGCGCTCAATGTCTCCGTTCTGAACTCGCTGGTGCCGGTGCTGATCGTGGCGACCGCCGCCGCTTTGTTCCGCGACCGCGTTAGCGCGCGCCAGATCGCTGGCATCGCGATTTCGTCGATTGGCGTTCTGGTCATCATCGCGCATGGCGAGATCGAGACTTTGCGCGCGCTTGGCTTCAACTGGGGCGACCTGATCATCGTCTTCAACATGATGGTGTTCGCGATCTACGCCGTGTACCTGCGGCTGCGGCCGCAAATTCACTGGCTCAGCTTCATGTTCATGCTGGCGGTGATTTCGACGGGAGGCACGCTGCCGTTCTTCATCTGGGAAGCGCTCAGCGGCAATACGCTGAAATTCGATCTGACGACCGTGGCGGCGCTCGCCTACGTCGCGATTTTTCCGAGCGTGATTGCTTTTGCCGCCTGGAACCGTGGCGTCGAACTGATTGGCGCCAGCCGCGCCGGGCCTTTCGTGCATCTGGTGCCGGTCTATACGGCCGTGCTGGCCGGGGCGCTGCTCGGCGAGCATCTTTACGCCTTCCACGTCACGGGCTTTGCGCTGATCATCGCCGGGGTCTGGCTGGCGTCGCAACGGGCGTAAAGCGGCGCGAGGGCGCTTTCGGCTTAAATCGGACGGATTTTCGGGGGAAATAGGCGGGAAAACTTGGTCGGAGTGGCAGGATTTGAACCTGCGACCCCCTCGTCCCGAACGAGGTGCGCTACCAGACTGCGCTACACTCCGACTGTCGGCGGCCTTATAACCCCCGAACGTTTGAAACCGCAAGCGCCGCAGACAAAGTGAGTTGAGATGACCGCTGAACCCGGAACGCGGGTCTTGAAGGCCGATCCGGCGTCCATTGCGACGGCGGCGACGGCCTTGCGCCAGGGCGGGCTGGTCGCCTTCCCGACCGAGACGGTCTACGGCCTTGGCGCCGACGCCTGCCACGGCGAGGCGATTGCGCGGCTCTATGCCGCCAAGGGCCGCCCCGCCTTCAATCCGCTGATCGCGCATGTCGCCGACGTCGCGGCGGCGCGCCGGCTTGCCGTGTTCGATGCCGCTGCCGAGAAACTGGCGGCGGCGTTCTGGCCCGGTCCGCTTACGCTTGTGTTGCCGAAGCGGCCGGACTGTCCGGTGGCGGCTTTGGCGCTGGCCGGGCTCGACAGCATCGCCATCCGCGTGCCGAGCCATAAAACGGCGCGGGCGCTGCTCGCGGCTTTCGGCGGGCCGGTGGTGGCGCCTTCCGCCAACCGCTCCGGCCATGTCTCGCCGACGACGCCGGCGCATGTGCTGGCCGATCTGCGCGGCCGCATCGACCTCATTCTCGACGACGGCCCCTGCGCCGTCGGCGTCGAGTCGACCATTGTCGGGCTTCTCGGCGAACCGAGCCTGCTGCGGCCCGGCGGCCTGCCGCGCGAGGAGATCGAGCGCGTGCTGGGACAGGCGCTTGTCATGCCTTCGCCAGGCGAGACCGACGACGCGCCACTCGCTCCCGGCATGCTGGCCTCGCATTATGCGCCGACAGCCCGCGTGCGGCTCGACGCAACGACGCCGCGCCAAGGCGAGGCCCTGCTGGCTTTCGGCGCAGCGCCACCGTTCGATGGCACGACGCTCAATCTGTCACCGCGCGGCGACCTGATCGAAGCCGCGGCCAATCTGTTCTCGCATTTGCGCGCGCTCGATGCCGCCGGCGCGACGACAATCGCGGTGATGCCGGTGCCGCATGACGGCCTTGGCGACGCCATCAACGACCGGCTGGCGCGCGCCGCCGCGCCCAAACCTTAAAGGTACGAGGAACGACCCGCGATGAACGACCACTTGCGCCGCGCGCCCGCGCCCGACCTGCTGCCGCGTTTCGTGCAAATCGTCGGCGACAAATATGCCGTCACCGACGCGCAGACTTTGGCGCCGCATCTGATCGAAGGCCGTGGCCTGTATCAGGGCCGCTCGTCGCTGATGCTGCGCCCCGGCTCGACGCAGGAAGTCGCGGCGATCCTCAAGCTCGCCAACGAAACCAAAACGGCGGTGGTGCCGCAGGGCGGCAATACCGGGCTGGTCGGCGGACAAATTCCGTTCGACGGTGAACTCATTTTGTCGCTGACGCGGCTCGATAGAATCCGCGAGGTCGATGCCGCGTCCAACACCATCACTTGCGAGGCTGGCGTCGTGCTGCAAAAGGCGCAGCAAGCGGCGGAAGCGGCCGATCGATTGTTTCCTTTGTCGCTCGGCTCGGAAGGCTCCTGCACCATCGGCGGCAATCTCTCGACCAATGCCGGCGGCACCGGCGCGCTGGCCTATGGCATCGCCCGCGAACTCGTCGTCGGCGTCGAGGTGGTGCTGGCCGACGGCCGCATCATGCATCTGCTGCGCAAGCTGAAAAAGGACAATACCGGCTACGACCTGCGTCATATTTTTGTCGGCGCCGAAGGCACTCTCGGCATCATCACCGCCGCCGTGCTGAAACTGTTTCCGCAGCCGCGCGCAGTCGAGACCGCCTTCATCGGCCTGCCCTCGCCCGCCGCCGCGGTGAAACTGTTGAACCTTGCGCAGGCGCGCATCAGCGGCACCGTCACCGGCTTCGAGTTGATGGCGCGCGGCATTATCGACTTCGCTTTGAAGCACGGCCAAAATCACGGTATTGGCAACCGCGATCCGCTCGCCGGCCAGCATGCCTGGTACGTGCTGATGGAAGTGTCGTCGCAGCAGGACAAGGGTCTGCGCGACGAGGTCGAAGGCTTTCTTGCCGACGCGATCGAGCAAGGTCTCGTCGAGGACGCGACGATTGCCGCGAGCCTCGATCAGACCAATGCGTTCTGGCACATGCGGCACACCTTGACCGAAGTGCAGAAGCCGGAAGGCGGTTCGATCAAGCACGACGTCTCGGTGCCGGTCGCCGCCGTGCCGGACTTCATCGACGAGGCCAGCGCCGCCGTCATCGCGCTCATTCCCGGCGCAAGGCCGGTGCCGTTCGGCCATGTCGGCGACGGCAATATTCATTTCAACGTCAGCCAGCCGATCGGCGCCGACAAGGACGCGTTTCTGGCGCGCTGGACCGAGGTCAACGCCACGGTCGACAAGATCGTGCTGAAGTATCACGGCTCGATTTCGGCCGAGCACGGCATCGGCACGCTCAAGCGGGAATCGTTGGTGAAAGTGAAGGACCCGGTGGCGGTGGCGCTGATGCGTGACTTCAAGAAGCTGCTGGACCCGAACGGGATATTGAACCCGGGCAAGGTGTTGTAGGCATTCCAGCAGGGATACACGCCAAGATTGCGGCCGGCCGCCTTTTCTGGTACTCTTTAGAAAATTCGCGGTGGGAGCATTTCATGCAAGACGCCGTTATCGCTGGCATCCTTTGTCTTCTCGGCCTCGGCGCCATCGCGGTCGCAGCCATATTCGCATTCAAGCAAAAGGCCTATGTCGATAAGGACACCGGTCAAGTTACCGAAATCGACGTTCCGATTTTCGGAAAACTGAGGACGAATACACCAGCCATCGCGCTCTGCTTTGTCGCCGCGGTCTTCGGTTATTTCGCTTACGACCTCATGAAGAAGAGGGGACCCGAATTGATCTCGTTCAGTGGCGAGGTTCACGTCGACCAGGGCAATACACCCGGCATCGATGTCGTCATGGTCGGCATCACATCAGGCTCATGGATCCAGCCGACGACGCCGAACGGCTCGAGTCTCAACGTTCCGGTCAAGATCGCGGTACCCAATTCCTGGCCATCCTACCAGGCCTTCGCTTTCGCCGTGGGCAGCGCCAAGTCGCGGCCCGATATTATCGGCGCAAGTCTCGACAATCCCAATTTCAAATTGAGCATCAAGCCATGATGAAACGCACATGCATGGCCCTTTGGGCCACCGTCATCGCCGTCGCGTTACCTTCAGCGGCGCAGGCGCAATCGCCGCAGACGACCAAGGATGCAACCGGCGTGACCGCCGCAAAGGGAAGTGTCGTTGGGCCAAACAACACGCCGCAGGCCGGCGTCCCGGTTCAGATTGTAGGCCCCCCGGGCCAGACGACCGCAATCACCGACAAAGACGGCAAGTGGTCGGTCTATAATCTGCCGGCCGGCGATTACAAAGTGAAGATGATCGGCGCCGACAATTCATCCGCGACAAGTCAGGTCGTGTTCTCGGTCAAAGAGAAATCGTTCATCGACAAGTGGCTCGGCGGTGCGAATACCGTCACAAGCCCATCCATCCAGGTGCAAACGGCGCGCTGAGGGCTCTAGAACAACACGCCCTGGCCGCCGTCCTTCTTTGCCTTCGCCGCCTTCGCCGCTTTGACACGCTTGCGTATCGGCTCAAGCCCGGGCTCGCCGCCGAGCGGCCCGGTAAACAGGTCGAGCAATTTCGGATTGTCATTGGCGACACGATTAACGTCAGTCGAGACCGGATAAGCTTCCAACAGTTCATCCGGCGCCGGGCGGATCAAGGTCTGGGCCAGCGCCGCATCGACGCTGCTTTCGATGTCGCCCTTGCCGAGCCAGCGATCGAAGGCGTCCGGCGGAATAATCACAGGCATGCGGTCATGCAGCGGCGACAGCGTCGCGTTGGCGGTCGTGGTGACGATCGCGGCGGTGTCGAGCTCCTCGCCGTTCGGCCCGGTCCACGTTTCCCAAAGACCTGCGAAGGCGAGCGGCGCGCCGGATCTGGCGTGGATATAAAACGGCTGCTTGCGCGGCGCGCCCGCCTTCCATTCGTAGAAGCCGTTGGCCGGGATCAGGCAGCGGCGGCGCTTCATTGCCGCGCGGAAGGCCGGCTTGCCGGCGACGCTTTCGCCGCGCGCATTGATGATGAGCGAGAACGCCTTCGGGTCCTTGACCCAGGACGGCAGCAGGCCCCAGCGCACCAGCGCGAAGTGACGCTTGCCGTCGACGAGGCGGACAATGCCGATCGGCTGCGTCGGCGCGATATTGTAGCGCGCCGGAAAATTCGGCTGCTCGTCATAGCCGAACAGCGCGCGGACGGCTTCCGGCGATGACGTTAACGTGTAGCGGCCGCACATATTCAGAAACCTTAATCTATCCTGTCATTAATGACGAATTAACCGCCGCGCATATACCACTATACCGCTTGTGAATTAGGGGTTGGGGGCCCCTGACGATGCAATATCAGGATTGCGAGCTTGAGCTGCAAGACGAGACGGCGGCACGCCCGCCGGCGCCGGGGCACGGCGCGCGCGGCAGTCAACTGGCCGGCGCCAACATCAATCCGCAAACCGGGCTGGCGACCGACTATCTGAACCATTTCAACGAAGCAATCATGTTGCTCGAGATGGTCGGCGATTGTCCGGACTGCCTCGCCGACATTCGCGGCTGGCAACCGATGAGCTATCGCGAGCACTTTCTCACATCGCACTTCAAAGGCCGCGAACTGGCGATCGCCGCCTATGCCGGCGCCGACCCGGCCGCGCGCGCCTGCCTCGACAATCTGGCCAGCACGATGACGACGGTCATCGAGATCACCCGCGCCACGCTGACCGCCGACCTGCCGGCGCAAGCCACCAGCCAACTCGCCGGCCGCGCCGCCGACTGGCTGAAGCAGCTGGTTGCGCGCGCCGGCGCGGTGATCAATGGCGAGATCGATATGCGCGAGATCGACGCGCCACAGGCGACCGCCGACCGGCTGATGCGGCGCGCCTGACACCGGCCATCAACAGGCCGCTGGCCGGCAAGACCGCACTGCCGTGAAATGCTAGGCATGGCAGCACGATTGCCTCATCTCAAACGGACCGTTCAGCCATGGCCGACGCGCGAAGCTATCCGCAGCGCCCTTTTCTTGCAGTCAGCGCCGCCATCATGCGCGACGGCAAGGTACTGGCGGTGCGGCGCGCGCGCCAGCCGGCGCTCAATCTCTACACCATGCCCGGCGGCGTGGTGGAAATCGGCGAGACACTGACCGAGGCGGTGAAGCGCGAGGTCCGCGAGGAGACCGCGCTCGAGATCGAGCCGGTCGCGCTCGCCGGTCACCGCGAGGCGATCCTGCGTGACGGTGAGGGCCTCGTCCAAAGGCATTTCATCATTCTGTGCTTCGCCGCCCGCTGGCTGTCCGGCGAACCGGCACTCAACGAGGAACTCGACGACGCGCGCTGGCTGACCATGGCGGAGCTTTCCGGCCTGCGAACCACCGAGGGGCTGTCCGAGATCGTCGCTTCCGCCGCCGATCTGCTGCGCGTTAAGGTTTAAAACGCCATCTTGCGCATGCCGGCGGCCGGGCGCATATCAGCCGATAAAGTGGAACAAAGCGCTTTGAAAAAACGGCTCGCCCAAAACCCGGTCGCAATAGGCTTGTTGCTGTGCTGTCTGGCGCTGCCGGCGTCCGTGTCGGCGCAGACACCGCCGCCGGCGCTCGAAAACGCCACAGCGCCCTATGACGGCGACCTGCAACGGCTCGCCGAAATTCTTGGCTCGCTGCAATATCTGCGCACCGTCTGCGGCGCCAAGGAAGGCCAGAAATGGCGCGCCGAGATGCAGGCGCTGATCGACGCCGAGGCGCCCGGTGGCGAACGCAAGCGCCGCATCGTCGCCCGCTTCAACAGCGGCTACCGGGGTTTCGAGCAGGTCTACCGCACCTGCACTCCGGCGGCCGATCTGGCGATCCGCCGCTATCTCGACGAAGGCGCGAAAATCGCCCGCGAAATCACCGCCCGCTACGCCAATTGAGCCGGCCGGCTGCCGTCGTTTTCCCCTGTGTTTATGAGGCTTTTCTCGATTAACGACTTACGCACAGCAATTAACCTTTCCTTTATGTCTGGGCTATGTCGGTTTAATTCGCATGCTAACGTTGGCCTTAGGAATGATGCACCGGCGCTCAAACGCGGGCGTTCAGGAACGTTAGGTAACGGCGAAGGCAACAATGACCACGACGGGAAGATCCACAGAGATGCGCGAGCCGGTGCCCGACCACGAGCAGAAGCGCGTGGCCTTGGGGTATCTGCACGAAGCCTGGGCTGAAGCCCGCCTTGACGGCATTGACGGCGATTGCCTGGCGCAGGCCTGCCTGTTCGCGGCCCTTGCCGAGTTCGTTTCCACCTATGGCGAAGAAGCCGCCGCCACCTTTACCGAGGGCCTCGCCGGGCGCATCCGCAACGGCGAATTTTCCATCGACCAGCAGCGGCAATAGCGCCTGGCCCTTTGCCTCGTAGCGATCTAGCCGGCCGTGTGCAGGCCGTAATAGCGCTCCAGCAGCCTGTCGATATCGGCCGGATAGAACGGCTTCTTGAGAAAGGCGAGCGCGCCCGCCGCATGCGCGCGATCGGCGATCGCATTGTCGAGCGTCGAGGTCATCATCACCACCGCGACGGTCGGACTCTCGCGCTTGATTTCCGACAAGGTCTCGAGGCCGTTGAAGCCCGGCATGTTGTAGTCGAGAAAAACCAGACCGAATTTGCCGCTGCGCAGTTGTTCGAGCGCACCGAACCCTTCCGCCGCCTCCTGCATGTCGAGAGCGAAGCGGCTGGCCGACAATATCTTGCGCACGATGCTGCGCATGGTGCCGGAATCGTCGACGATCAGCACACGCGTCGGAAACTTGGCGCGCACGCAAATTTCAATCAGTTTGCGGGCGTCGTCGGTGCTCGACGGTTTTCTCA
Source organism: uncultured Hyphomicrobiales bacterium (assembly GCA_903892675.1). GTDB lineage: Bacteria > Pseudomonadota > Alphaproteobacteria > Rhizobiales > Xanthobacteraceae > Pseudolabrys. Next base: position 24,046 of record CAITJJ010000147.1, read on the forward strand.
GCATGCCATCGACGCCGTCGGGACGCGCATTGCCGTTCGTGCCGGAGACGAAGATCAATGGGCCCGGCTTGTTCGCACGCGCCGCCGCGACCACGGCGGACTTCTCGGTCTCCGGCAGGGCATTGTCGATCAGGCAAATGTCGGCCTTGCCGGCGCCAAGCTGGGCCGCTCCCGACGCCACATTGCAAACGGAAAATTCCACCGGGACCGATGACAGGCCAGCGCCATGGCGCCAAAGTTCAAACTCGGCCTCCGCGGCCGAGATGCCTATGATGCGGAGCGAAACAAGGTCGTCGCTCATGTAGCCCTGCCCCCAGGTTCCCTTCGTCGTGCGGTCGGTTCGAAGGGTGTACTGTTACCGCTAATAAATGGTCGTAGCGTTTGCAATGCAATCTACAGAAATCTTTTTGACTACATAGTCGCAAGCTATACAGGTTGCGTCCGGGACGATACCGCCAGTCCTGCGCGAGTTCCGTCAACCGCCCAATGTCTCGACGAAACGCACAGTCTCGCCTTGCGCTGGCGCGCTCAAGTCGCCGTCCCACATCACTTTTTGACCCCGGACCACGGTCCCAACCGGCCAACCGGAGACGGTCATTCCGTTGTAGGGCGTCCAGCCGGCCCGCGATGCGGTCCAGGCATCGGTGATGGTTTCACGGCGCTTGAGATCGACCACGGTGACGTCGGCGTCATAGCCGACGGCGATACGGCCTTTACCGGCGATGCCGAAGACGCGCGCCGGGCCGGCGCTGGTGAGATCGACGAATCGTTGCAGGCTCAGCCGCCCGGCATTGACGTGGTCGAGCATCACCGGAACCAATGACTGCACGCCGGTCATGCCGGAATGGGTCTTCGGATAGGCGAGCGCCTTTTCCTCGCGCGTGTGCGGCGAATGGTCGGAGCCGATATTGTCGATGACGCCTTGCGCGATGGCGTTCCACAGGCCGGCGCGGTGGGCGGCATCCCTGATCGGCGGATTGAGCTGGGCCAGCGTGCCGAGCTTTTCGTAGCAGTCCGGCGCGGCCAAAGTGAGATGCGCCGGCGTCGCCTCGGCGGTGGCGACGTCCTTGTGATCGGCCAGGAAGATCGCTTCGTCTTTCGAGGTGACGTGCAGGACGTGGACCCGTTTGCCGGTCTCATGCGCCAGCCGGATCAGGCGCTTCGTGCAGATCAGCGCCGCCTGCGCGTCGCGCCAGACCGGGTGCGAGCGCGGATCGCCTTCGATGCGCAGGTTCATGCGCTCGCGCAGTCGGTTCTCGTCCTCGGAATGGAACGCGGCCCGGCGGTTGATCGCCTTGAGCACGGCGCGCACGCCCTCGTCGTCCTCGATCAGCAGCGTGCCGGTGGACGAGCCCATGAACACCTTGACCGCGCAGGCGCCCGGCAGGCGCTCGAGTTCGCCGAGATCGCGCGTGTTCTCGCGCGTCGCGCCGACATAAAAGGCGAAGTCGCAATGCATGCGGTGATGCGCGCGCTTGACCTTGTCGGCCAGCGCGCCGGCATCGGTTGTCGGCGGAATGGTGTTCGGCATCTCGAACACGGCGGTGACGCCGCCGAGCACGGCGCCGCGCGAGCCGCTTTCCAGGTCTTCCTTGTGCGTCAAGCCCGGCTCGCGGAAATGCACATGGGTGTCCATGACGCCGGGCAGAAGATGCAGACCGCGGCAATCGACCGTCTCGCCGGCATGGCTAAGCGACAGATCGCCGATTGTCGCGAAGCGGCCACCGCGTATGCCGATATCGCGCGGACCCTCGCCGTCCTGGTTGACGACGGTTCCACCCTTGAGGATGAGATCGTAGGTTTCGGCCATGGCGGAGCCGCTCCAGACGGGCTTGAGGCAGGGACTTTAAGGCAGGGACTTCAAGGGCTGCCCGACAGCGCTTACGTTTCGCCGCGAGGTCTGGCAAGAGACTACCCCGTCCACGGGGGCGAAAAGAGAGCCAAAAATGCAAGCAGCGCTGCTACCCGAGCGAGGCGTGGTCAAGGTTGCCGGCGATGACGCCCGGCACTTTCTCAATGGGCTGGCCACCACCGACATCAACAAGGTCGCCCCCGGCAAGCCGCGCTTCGGCGCGCTGCTGACGCCGCAGGGCAAGATCATCGTCGACTTCATCGTCGTCGAAGCCCTGCCCGAAGACGGCGGCGGCTTTTTCCTCGATTGCCCAAAGCCGCTGGTGCAGCCGCTTGTCGACAAACTGACTTTTTACCGGCTGCGCGCCAAGGTGACGATCGAAGACCTGTCCGCCCATCTCGGCGTCATGGCCTATTGGGGCGGCAAGGCCAGCGGCGCAATGAGCGACTACGGCCTGTGCTACGCCGACCCGCGGATCGCCGCGCTCGGCATGCGCATCATTGTGCCGCCGGAAGTGGCGGCCGAGACCGCCGCCGATCTCGGCGGCACGCTGGTTGACGCCGACGCCTATGACGCGCACCGCATCGCGCTCGGCGTGCCGCGCGGCGGCCAGGATTTCACCTATCTCGATGCCTTTCCGCATGAAGCCGATATGGACCAGCTCGCCGGCGTCGACTTCGACAAAGGCTGTTATGTCGGCCAGGAAGTCGTCTCGCGCGTCGAGCATCGTTCGACCGCGCGCAGCCGCGTCGTGCCGATCGCTTATGACGGTGGCGCGCCGATGGAAGGCGCAACCGTGCTGATGGGCGACAAGCAGATCGGCATCATGGGATCGACCGCCGATGGGTACGGGCTCGCACTGCTGCGGCTCGACCGCGTCGCCGAGGCGCTGGAAAGCGCAACGCCAATCGTCGCCGGCGGCGTGCCGATCCGCGCGGTGAAGCCGGACTGGGCAACATTCGTCTGGCCGGGCGAGGCGAAGGCTTCGTCATGAGCGGCGCGATCACCCATGACGACGGCCTGGTCCGCTGCCCGTGGCCGAAGACCGATCCGCTTTACGTCGCCTATCATGACGAAGAATGGGGCGTGCCCGAATGGGACGACCGCGCTTTGTTCGAGAAGCTCATTCTCGACGGATTTCAGGCCGGCCTGTCGTGGATCACGATTTTGCGCAAGCGTGACAATTTCCGCGCCGCCTTCGACGATTTCAATCCGGAAAAGATCGCCCGCTACACGCCGAAAAAAGTCGAGCGACTGATGAATGATGCCGGCATCGTGCGCAACCGCGCCAAGATCGTGGGCACGATCGGCTCGGCCAAGGCCTTTCTCAAGATCATGGACAAGGGTCCGGGATTTTCCGCGATGCTGTGGGATCATCTCGGCGGCAAGCCGCTCGATCACAAGATCGGCGCGCGCAGCAAAACGCCGACCGAGGACGAGATTTCGCGGGCGATGAGCAAAGAGTTGCTCGGCCACGGTTTCAAATTCGTCGGCCCGACCATCGTCTATGCCTTCATGCAGGCCGTCGGCATGGTCAACGATCATCTCGTCACCTGCCACCGCCACGCGGCGTGCAACAAACTCGCAAAACGCAAATGACGAAAGCGCCGAAAGTCAGCGCGCCGCGCGCCTGGCAACGCATGTTGTCGGGGCGCAGGCTCGATCTGCTCGATCCCTCGCCGCTCGACGTCGAACTGGATGACATCGCGCACGGGCTGGCGCGGGTCGCGCGATGGAATGGCCAGACCAAAGGCGCGCATATTTTTTCGGTGGCGCAGCACGTGCTGCTGGTCGAGGCGCTGGCGCGGCAAAAGTCGCCGACGCTGGACGCGCGCGGCCGGCTTGCCGTGCTGCTGCATGACTCCGCCGAGTATGTCATCGGCGACATGATTTCGCCGTTCAAGGCGGTGATTGGCGACAGCTACAAGGCCGTCGAGCATCGCCTGCTCGCCGCCATCCACCTGCATTTCGGATTGCCGGCCAAGCTGCCGGAGACCCTGCTCAAGCTGATCAAGGCCGCCGACCGCAACGCGGCTTACCTCGAATCGACGCATCTGGCCGGTTTCGCGGACGCCGAAGCGCGCAAGTTCTTCGGCCCGCCGCCGAAATATTCCGCCGCGATGGAGCGCGACTACCTGACGCCCTGGCCGGCCTCGACCGCGGCCAAACGGCTAACCGAAAGGGTCGAAAAACTCTTGCGCGCATGATTCCGAAAAGTGGAAACCGGTTTTCGGACAAGATCATGCGCCAATAATATGCAGCTTTTCATCGGCGACAATGCGGCTTACATAAGCGTCATGATCCATGTCTGCTCCCTTGCTCGCTTGCACGCCACCGTCCATGAAACCGGCGCGAGCCATATCGTCACGCTGCTGCGGCTGACAGATCGCGCCGCGCGGCCCGGCCACATCGCGCCGGAAAATCATCTGATCCTTGGCGTCGATGATATCGCCACAGCCAGCGACGGCCAGATACTGCCCGCTGACGAGCATGTCGCGCGACTGCTGACTTTCGCACAAGGCTGGAACCGCAAGGCGCCGATGGTGGTGCATTGCTTCGCCGGCATCAGCCGCTCGACCGCGGCCGCCTACGCCGCCGCCTGCGCGCTCAATCCGGCGCGCGATGAAATGGAAATCGCCCGCGCCATCCGCGATGCGTCGGCGACCGCCATGCCCAATGCCCGCATTGTCGCCATCGCCGACCGCATGCTCAAGCGCGACGGCCGCATGGTGCGCGCGGTCGAAGCCCTTGGGCGCGGACTGGAAGCGCCGGAAGGCCATCCCTTCCGGCTCGATCTGCTGTAGCGACCTGCGCTACACTTGTCGCGCAAGGAACGGGGGCAAATGTGACGAACTATTCCTACGGCGTGGTCGATTCAGATGTCCTCAAATCCTATGACGGACTTGGCTTTCTCAGAGCCATCATCGCCGGCACGCTGCCGCAACCGCCAATCTGCGAAATGATGGGTTTTCATTTGACCGAGGCCGAGCCGGGCCGCGTCGTCTTCGAAGGCCTTCCAAACTTGCAACACTACAACCCGATCGGCAGCGTCCATGGCGGCTTCGCCGCGACCTTGCTCGACTCCGCGCTCGGCTGCGCGATCTTCTCGACGCTGCACAAAGGCGATGCCTGGACCACGCTGGAGCTGAAACTCAATTATGTGCGCGGCATGAGCCACGACACCGGCCCGGTGCGCGCCGAAGGCCGCATCATTCATCGCGGCCGAACGGTGGCAACATCTGAAGGCGACTTGAAAGACGCCGCCGGCAAACTCTACGCGCACGCCACGACAACCTGCATGATCTTTCCGGCGAAGGGCTGAAATTCAGCCATTAGACGCTCAGCCTTGCGTCGTGGGGATATGCACGACCATGCCGTCAAGGCGTGGCGTGACGACGACGCGGCAGGCCATGCGGCTGTTGCGCTTCACGGGCGCGGCGACTTCGTCGAGCTTGTTGTCTTCTTCCGTGCTGATCGGCGGCAACAGCGAGGTATAACGCTCGTCGATATAGACGTGACAGGTGCCGCAGGCGCAGCTGCCGGCGCAGGCGCCGATGATGCCTTCGACCGCGGTGTCGACTGCCGCCTGCATCACCGTCATACCGTCCGGCGCCTCGACTTCCAGGCGCACGCCATTGGGCTGAACGTAAATGAGGTTCGTCATTACCGTTCTCCGTCACAAACGCGCGCGCACGGTTTTACGCCGTGGCGGCAACGTTACGCGGCGATAATTGAGGTTTAGTTTCTTTCGGCGGTCAGCGACGACCGCAAGCCGAGCGGCACGCCGCTATCGTTGCTGACGCTGGCGCGCGTGGTGCGGCGGGTGAATTCGCAATAGGCAAATCCCAGACCCGAGATCGAGCCGCGGAAACTGTTGTCGTCAATCTTTTCCAGATTGAAGCAGGGGTCGATCGGCAGACCGCGCAGCGAGGCGCACACCGACTCGCCTTTGACCTGCAGCGTATTGGCCGGCAGCGCCGCGTAGCGCACCTTGCCGGCACCCTGGAACTGGATGGAGCCAACGACCGAACCGTCGGCATGAACGTGGCCCTGGCCGCGCGTGCCTTCAAAGCAATTGTAGCTGAAGGTCTTGCCGATGACGAAACGGCGCGCTTCGTCGGCGGTCATTTCCCCGGCCATAGCCGGAACCGCCGCCAACAAACCCACCAAGCATGCAAAGCCACGCAACATTTCCACGACTCCGACTCAACGCCACAAGTTTACGCGGGCTCAGTGCCCTTTTTAAAGTCCAAAGCGAGTATGCCTAACGAAAGTCGCCAAATCCTGAAGACGTTTACCCGATTTTGACCACGACGCGGCCGCGGATCTGGCCGGCGATGATAGCGGCGGCCGCCTCTGAAACCTCAGAAAGACCGATTTCCCGGGTCATGGCGGCCAATTTGGGGCGGTCGAGGTCGGATTCGAGCCGTTTCCATGCTTCCTGCCGGCGGGGCAGCGGGCACATCACCGAGTCGATGCCGTAAAGACACACTCCCCGTAAAATAAACGGCGCCACGGTCGTTGGCAGGTCCATGCCCCCGGCTAATCCACAGGCGGCTACCGCTCCGCCGTAGCGGGTCATCGACAGCAGGTTAGCCAATGTCGTCGAACCCACGGCATCGACGCCGCCGGCCCAGCGCTCCTTGGCCAGCATCTTGACCGGACCGGTCAGGGCGGCGCGCTCGACGATCTCGGCGGCGCCCAGGCCTTTGAGGTAGTCGGCTTCCTCGCCCCGCCCGGTGACCGCGCTGACGGAAAAGCCGAGTTTGGACAGCAGCGCGACCGCGACCGAGCCGACGCCGCCGGCCGCGCCCGTTACCGCCACCGGCCCGCTGGCTGGCGTCAGGCCGTGGCGCTCCAGCTCCATGACCGACAGCATCGCCGTATAGCCGGCGGTGCCGATGGCCATCGCCTCGCGCGTGCTCATGCTGGCGGGCAGCCGCACCAGCCAGTCGCCCTTGACGCGGGCCCTTTCGGCATAGGCGCCGAGATGGGTCTCGCCGAGGCCCCAGCCATTGACGATGACTTTGTCGCCCGCCTTCCAGCCGGCGTGGCTGGAGCTTTCGACGGTGCCGGCGAAATCGATGCCGGCGATCATCGGAAAGCGGCGCACCACCGGGGCTTTGCCGGTGAGGGCGAGGCCATCCTTGTAATTGACGGTGGAGTATTCGACATGGACGGTGACGTCGCCATCCATCAGTCCGGCGTCGTCGAAATCGGCCAAACCGGCCTTGGTGCCGGTCTCGGTCTTCTCAATCACCATCGCCTTGAATGTCGCCACGCGTCTGCTCCCTTGAATTATGAGAGCATTCTTGGCGTGCTACGCGGTGCGACGCAAGCGATCAGGCTGGCGCCGCGGCGACGGCCGGCCGCAGCACCGGCTTTTCGACGATCGGCAGATTGATCAACGCCGACAAGACGCCGAAGAACACCGACAGCCACCACAC
>CAITJJ010000148.1 GCA_903892675.1 uncultured Hyphomicrobiales bacterium
CCAGCAGGTCGCCGGCGTCGAATGCGCGCCGGTCGCCGGCGAACACACCTATGGTCTCGAGCGCCTTGCCATGTATGTGCAGGGCGTCGACCGCGTTTACGATTTGAATTTCAACGGCCGCGACGACGATAAAAAGGTGACTTACGGCGACGTCTTCCTGCAGGCCGAGAAGGAATATTCGCGGCACAATTTCGAACACTCCGACTCAGACATGCTGTTCAAGCAGTTCACCATGGCCGAGGAAGCCTGCCGCAAATATCTCGAAGCCGGTTATTCCGCCGACAAGTCGCAGCATTTGATGGCGCTGCCGGCCTACGACCAGTGCATCAAGGCGTCTCACGTTTTCAATCTGCTCGATGCGCGCGGCGTCATCTCCGTCACCGAACGTCAGAGCTACATCTTTCGCGTGCGCGAACTGGCCAAGGCCTGCGGCGCGGCGTGGCTCAAGACCGAAGCCGGCGGGGCAGCGTTATGAGCGAACAGAACGCTAACGAACCGCATATTGGCGGGCGCGCGCCGATCGCCATCGAGGTCGAGGCCGGCAAGAGCTACTGGTGGTGCGCCTGCGGCCGCTCGAAGACGCAGCCGTTCTGCGACGGCTCGCACAAGGGCACCGCGTTCACGCCGTCCGAATACATCCCCGACGCGACTGGCAAGGCGTTCTTCTGCACCTGCAAGCGTTCCGCCAAAAAGCCGCTGTGCGACGGCAGCCACAAGAAGCTTCCCTGATGCCCGATCTCTTGCTCGAATTCTTTTCCGAGGAAATCCCCGCGCGCATGCAGGCGCGCGCCGCCGATGACCTGAAAAAGATGGTCACCGACCGGCTGGTCGCGGCCGGGCTGACTTACGAGGGCGCCAAGGCTTTCGCCACGCCGCGCCGCCTGGCGCTGACCGTGCAGGGGATACCTGCGCGCGCGCCCCATCTCAAGGAAGAACGCAAAGGCCCGAAGGTCGGCGCGCCCGAACAGGCGATCGCCGGCTTTTTGCGCGCCGCCGGCCTGACCTCGATCGATCAGGCCACGGTGCAGGCCGACAAGAAGGGCGACTTCTACGTCGCCATCACGGAGAAAGCTGGCCAGCCGGCGCTCGATCTTCTGGCCGTGATGATCCCGGAAATCGTGCGTGGCTTTCCGTGGCCGAAGTCGATGCGCTGGGGCGCCAAGTCCGCGCAGCCGGGTTCGCTGTCATGGGTGCGGCCATTGCACTCAATCGTCGCGACATTCGGGCCTGAGACGGAAGAGCCTGTCGTGGTGCCCTTCGTCATTGACGGCGTTGCGGTCGGCGACACAACGCGCGGCCATCGCTTTTTGTCGCCGGGCGCCATTCAGGTGCGCCGCTTCGACGATTATGTGGCGAAGCTGGAGCAGGCCAAGGTCGTACTCGATGCGTCGCGGCGCATGGACATCATCCGCGCCGACGCCAAGAACCTCGCTTTCGCGCAAGGCTGTGAGCTGGTCGAGGACGAAGGCCTGCTGGCCGAAGTCGCCGGTCTGGTCGAATGGCCGGTCGTGTTGATGGGCGAGTTCGACAAGTCCTTCCTCGCCATTCCCGCCGAGGTGATTCGCTCGACCATCCGCACCAACCAGAAATGTTTCGTGCTGCGCGACCCGCAGACGGCGAAGCTCGTCAACAAATTCATTCTGGTGGCCAATATCGAAGCCAGCGACGGTGGCAAGGCGATTATCGCCGGCAACGAGCGCGTCATCCGCGCGCGCCTGTCCGACGCCAAGTTCTTCTACGAGACCGACCTCAAGACGCCGCTCGAAGCGCGGCTGCCGAAATTCTCGCAGATCGTCTTTCACGAAAAGCTCGGCACGCAGGAAGAACGCATCGCGCGCATTGTCGCGCTGGCCGGGCAGCTTGCGCCGCTCGTAGGGGCCGATGTTGCCAAGGCAGAACGCGCTGCGCAACTGTGCAAGGCCGATCTGTTGACCGAAGTGGTCGGCGAATTCCCCGAGTTGCAAGGGCTGATGGGGAAATACTACGCCGAGGCTCAGGGCGAGGACAAAAGCGTCGCCGCCGCGTGCGAGGATCACTACAAGCCGGTCGGCCCGAAGGACACCGTGCCGTCCGATCCGGTGTCCGTCGCTGTCGCGCTCGCCGACAAAATCGACACGCTCGTCGGCTTCTGGGCGATAGACGAAAAGCCGACGGGCAGCAAGGACCCGTATGCGCTAAGGCGAGCGGCGTTGGGCCTGATCCGTATCGTCGTCGACAACCAGTTGCGCCTGCCGTTGCGTCGGCAACTTTGGCGTCATTTCGGTTCGGTCGAGCGCGACGAAAACCTGGCCGTCGCCTTCGCCATGCTGCATCCGTTGCACGACCAGATCGTCAATATCAGCGCCACCGACATCGATTTGGCGATGAAACTTGAAGTACTCGTCGATGCCAAGGCGCGCGCCGCGGTTAATCCGAAGCTTGTGCAGGCGCACTCTTATGTGACGCCGACGCTTGATTTGCTGTCCTTCTTCGCCGACCGTCTCAAGGTGCAGTTGCGCGAGCAGGGTGCCCGTCACGATCTGGTCGATGCGGTGTTCGCCCTTGAGGGCCAGGACGATCTGCTGATGATCGTCCGCCGCGTCGAAGCGCTCGGCAAATTCCTCGACACTGACGACGGCAAGAACCTGCTCGCCGGCGTCAAGCGCGCCTCCAACATTCTCCGCATCGAGGAGAAGAAGGACAACAAGAGCTACAACGGCGCGGTTGACGCCAAGCTGCTCGCCGAGGCGGAAGAAAAAGCACTCGCCGCAGCCGTCGCCACTGCCAAGTCGGAAGCCTCCGCCGCTGTCGCCAAGGAAGACTTCGCCGCCGCGATGACCGCGCTGGCGAAACTGCGCCCCTTCGTCGATGCCTTTTTCGACAAGGTCACGGTCAATGTCACTGATTTGGCCGACGCCAAAGAAGTGCGCGCCAATCGCCTGACACTTCTGAACGAAATCCGCGAGGCGACGCGCGCCGTGGCGGATTTTTCGAAGATCGAGGGGTAGGACATCTTTACCCTCCCCTTGTGGGGAGGGTAAGACGGCCCACAAACCCAAGGGGATTACGCCTTCCGCCGTCTTGGCTCAAAGCAGCCGGTCGCGTAGGGAACTCTTGCGTCCGCTGCCTCGTTTCCTCTACCTCCAACCCACAGGGAAATTTCCATGGTCATCAGTCTTGCTCATATTCAGCCGATCGTCGCGCTTATCGCCGGCATCCTCATCCTCCTCGTGCCGGGCCTGCTGCGTTTTATCGTCGCCGCCTATCTGATCTTCATCGGCCTGGTCGGCCTGAACATCATACCTTTGCACTAGGGGGCGACCCGGACTTGCGCGCTTGCCCGCGCCGGTGCTTTTAGGGGGCGATATCGCCCCCTATATGCGTTTCAGCCGTCCCGTCGGCGCCGAATGCTTCCTCTTAAAATCCAAGTGATCGACCATGGCCAATCGAAAACCCGTCAAAGCAGCAAAAAAGAAGCCGGTGACGCGCAAAGCCGCGCCGAAAGCGGCGGAAAAGTCCGTTGCAAAGCCAGCCGGCAAGGTCGCCGGCAAATCGGGCAAATGGGTTTATGCCTTTGGCGGCGGCAAGGCCGAGGGCAAGTCGGAGATGAAGAACCTGCTTGGCGGCAAGGGCTCGAACCTCGCCGAAATGGCCAATCTCGGCCTGCCGGTGCCGCCGGGCTTCACCATCACCACCGAAGTCTGCACCTATTATTACGCCAACAAGCAGCAATATCCGAAAGACCTGAAGGACCAGGTCGAGAAGGCGCTCACCCAGGTCGGCAAGATCACCGGCAAGGTGTTCGGCGACAAGATCAATCCGCTGCTGGTCTCGGTGCGCTCCGGCGCGCGCGCCTCGATGCCGGGCATGATGGACACGGTGCTAAACCTTGGCCTTAACGACGAAACCGTCGAGGCGCTGGCGAAAAAGTCCGGCGACCGCCGTTTCGCCTATGACAGCTATCGCCGCTTCATCACCATGTATTCCGACGTCGTGCTCGGCGTCGGCCATGAGCACTTCGAGGAACTGCTCGACATCCACAAGGAACGTCAGGGCTACAATCTCGATACCGACTTGACCGACGACGACTGGGCCGACCTCGTCGTGAAATACAAGAAACGCGTCAAGGACGAACTCGGCCAGGATTTCCCGCAGGACCCGCACGCGCAATTGTGGGGCGCGATCGGCGCCGTGTTCGGCTCGTGGATGAACCAGCGCGCCAACACCTATCGCCGCCTGCACGCTATTCCGGAAAGCTGGGGCACCGCGGTCAACGTGCAGGCCATGGTGTTCGGCAATATGGGCGAATCGTCCGCCACAGGCGTTGCCTTCACCCGCAATCCCTCGACCGGCGAGAAGAAGCTGTACGGCGAATTCCTCATCAACGCGCAGGGCGAGGATGTCGTCGCCGGCATTCGCACGCCGCAGGAAATTTCCGAGGCCGCGCGCATGGAAGCATCCTCCGACAAGCCGTCGATGGAAGCGACATTGCCCAAGGCCTATGCCGAACTGACGCGCATCTACAACAGGCTCGAGCGTCACTACCGCGACATGCAGGACCTCGAATTCACCGTCGAGCAGGGCAAGCTGTGGATGCTGCAGACGCGCAACGGCAAGCGCACCGCCAAGGCGTCGCTGCGCATCGCCGTCGAACTGGCGAACGAAGGCCTCATCTCCAGGAACGAAGCGGTGCTGCGCGTCGATCCTCTGTCGCTCGACCAGTTGCTGCACCCGACCATCGATCCGAAGGCGCAACGCAATGTCATCGCCACCGGCCTGCCGGCGTCGCCCGGCGCGGCGTCGGGCGAGATCGTGTTCTCGTCGGATGAAGCGGCGCAGTTGAAAGCGGACGG
>CAITJJ010000149.1 GCA_903892675.1 uncultured Hyphomicrobiales bacterium
ACCATTCGGCCTGGCGCTGCGCGGCATCCGCGAAAACTGGGTGCGCATGCCGGCGATCGGCGCCGACAGCCAGAGCCATATCCGCAAGGTCTATACGATATCGGCGGCGATGGCAGGCATTGCCGGCGCATTGATCGCGCAGACGACGCAGACCGTATCGCTCGACGCATTGTCGTTCGAGCGCTCCGCCGACGTCGTCGTCATGCTGGTGCTCGGCGGCGCTGGCCGCCTTTATGGCGGGCTGGTCGGCGCCACCATCTTCCTGATCGCGCGCGACCAGTTCTCGGGCATCGCGCCGCAATACTGGTATTTCTGGATTGGCGTCCTGCTGGTGACGGTGGTGATGCTGCTGCCGAACGGCATTCTCGGCGGCCTGTCCAAGCTATTCGGCCGATGGAGCCGCAAATGAGCGCGGTCGACAACAACGCTTCCGCCGGAATTGCTTTGGCGACGCGCGGCCTGTCGCGTTCGTTCGGCTCGCTTGTCGTCGCCCGCGACATCGAACTCAACCTGCCGGTCGGCGCGCGTTATGCGCTGATCGGGCCGAACGGCGCCGGCAAGACGACGCTGATCAACTTGATGACTGGCATGCTGCCGCCGAACCAGGGCCAGATCATCCTCGGCGGCGAAGACATCACAGCGATGTCGCCGCAGGCGCGCGTCAAGCGCGGCCTGGCGCGGACCTTCCAGATCAATTCGCTGTTCGCGCATCTTAATCCGCTCGAAGCGGTGACGCTGGCCGTATGCGAACGCCGCGGCATCGCCGCTCGCTTCTGGCAGAATGTCGCCGTCAACAAGGATGCGATCGAGGAAGCCTACGAAATCCTCGCCAAGCTCAAGCTCGGCGACGTCGCCTATCAGCCGACGCGCGAATTGCCCTATGGCCGCCAGAGGCTGCTGGAAATCGCGCTGGCGCTGGCAACCAAGCCGAAAGTGCTGCTGCTCGACGAACCGGCGGCAGGCGTGCCGCAGGAAGAGAGCGGCGACATTTTCGAGGTCGTCGCCGGCCTATCGAACGAACTGACCTTGCTGTTCATCGAGCACGACATGCATGTCGTGTTCCGCTTCGCCACACACATCATCGTGCTGGTCGGCGGCGCCGTATTCACCGAGGGTACGCCGGCGGAGATTTCCGCCGATCCGGGCGTGCGCGAGGTCTATCTCGGGAAGCGCCATCATGGCTGAAGCCTTGCTCAAATTGCAGCAGGTTACCGCCGGCTATGGTGACGCCGTGGTGCTGCACGACGTGTCGCTGGAACTGCCGGAGCATGGCTCGCTCGCCGTGCTCGGCCGCAACGGTGTCGGCAAATCGACGCTGCTTTTGACCATCATGGGCTTCACCCAGATGCGCGCCGGCCATGTCTATTGGCGCGGCCAGGATATATCGAAGCAGCCGCCGCACTGGCGCGCCGGCAACGGCATCGCCTGGGTAGCGCAGGAGCGCGAGATTTTTCCATCGCTGACGGTGGAGGAAAATCTCACCGTGGCGGCGCGCGCCGGCGACTGGAATCTTGAGAGCATCTACAATCTGTTTCCGCGCCTGAGCGAGCGCCGCCGCAACATGGGCAATCAATTGTCCGGCGGCGAACAGCAGATGCTGGCGATCGCGCGGGCGCTGATGACCAATCCGTCGCTGCTGTTGCTCGACGAGCCGTTCGAGGGTCTGGCGCCGGTGATCGTCGACGAACTGATCGCGGCGGTGAAGCTGATGCTGTCCGGCCGCAAGATCGCCATCGTGCTGGTCGAGCAGCACACCGAGGTGGCGCTGGAGCTGACCGCCGACGCGGCGGTGCTGGAGCGCGGCGCCATCGTGCATCGCGCGCAATCCGGCGCCTTGCAAACCGATACGGCGACGCTTGAGCGGCTGGTAGGCCTGCGCGTCGCGGCGACGCCGTAACGCCGTTCCCCGGACGCGGCGCAACACGAGCGAAAGCGAAGTGGTGCGACGCATATCCAGAGTCCATTTTCATAACAAGAAAGCTGGGTCCCGGTTCTGCAGTGCGGTACTGCGCACCGCGCTGCGCCCGGGACACGAGGCATGCGGTCGGCAGCATTGTGCGAGCACGCTTCAGCATGAGATGCTGGACGCTTGAAGCGCAGGAGCCCTCCTCATGCCCCCGATGATCCCCAAGGATCGCACCGACTATTCGGCCATCGTCGACCGGCCGCCGCTCAAGCTCCCGGGCAATAATCGCATCGTGTTCTGGACCATCGTCAATTACGAGGTCTGGGACATCGCCAAGCCGATGGCGCGGCAACAACTGCCGGCGCCGACGGGCGTGCCGCTGATGCCCGACGTCGTGCACTGGGGCTTTCACGAATACGGCATGCGCGTCGGCTGCTGGCGGTTTTTCGAGC
>CAITJJ010000150.1 GCA_903892675.1 uncultured Hyphomicrobiales bacterium
GAACAGCCCGCCGATAATGCCGAGTACGATCTCGTGCTTGATGGCGACAGCGATGGCCCCTAACATGCCGCCGAGCGCCAGCGAACCGGTGTCGCCCATGAAGATCGAGGCCGGCGGCGCGTTGAACCAGAGGAAGCCGAGCGAGGCGCCGATCAGCGCGCCGCACAGCACGGCCAGTTCGCCGGTGCCGGCGACGTAACGAATCTGCAGATAATCGGCGAACACCAGATTGCCGACGAGATACGAAATCAAACCGAAGCTCGCCGCCGCGATCATCACCGGCACAATGGCCAGGCCGTCGAGGCCGTCGGTGAGATTGACCGCGTTGCCGGCGCCGACGATCACGAAGGCGCCGAACAGGACGAAAAAGATGCCGAGGTTGAAGACGAGGTCCTTGAAAAACGGAAACACCAGCGAAGTGGCGATCGGCGGCTTGCCGAGACGCGCCAGCGCCACGCAGGCGACAATCGCGACCAACGCTTCCGCGACGAGCCGCGTGCGGCCGGCGAAACCGGCATGGGTCTGCTTGGTGACTTTAAGATAGTCGTCGTAAAATCCGATCAGGCCGAAACTCAGCGTCACGCCGAGCACGATCCAGACATACGGATTCATCGGGTTCGCCCACAGGACGGTCGAAACCAGCATGCCGGACAGGATCATCAGCCCGCCCATGGTCGGCGTGCCCTTCTTGGTGACGAGATGCGACTGCGGCCCGTCGGCGCGGATCGGCTGGCCCTTGCCCTGCTTGAGGCGCAGCAGGTCGATGATCGGTCCGCCGAAAAGAAAGACGAACACTAAAGCGGTGACGATGGCGCCGCCGGTGCGGAAGGTAATGTAACGAAAGACGTTGAAGAGCGAGACCTTGTCGGAAAGCTCGGTCAGCCAATAGAACATCGGATCAACCTTGCGCCGTTATAACTGTTCGCCTGCGCATGATCCTATCCGAAAACCGGTTCCCACTTTTCGGGATCATGCGCCCGCCGGCTCGATCGCCGGCCTGCCTGAATATAGCCGTTCCAACGCCTTGACGATGGGGCCCATTTTCGAGCCGAACGATCCCTTGACCATGACCGCGTCGCCGCCGCGCAAGCCCGCGAGAACGACCGGTTCCAGTTGCGCCGCCGTCTCGGCATAGCCGCCCCGGCGGCCGGAGGGAAGGGCCTGCCACAGCGAATGCATCAGTGGTCCCGAACAATATACGAGATCGATATGTGCCGTATCGATCGGCCCGGCCAGCGCGGCGTGCAGCGCCTCGCCCTGATCGCCCAGTTCCAGCATGTCGCCCAGCACCGCGATGCGGCGGCCCTGCGGCCCGATAGCGGCCTGGCCGAGCAGCGCGATGGCGGCGGCCATCGAGGCCGGGTTGGCATTATAACTTTCGTCGATCAGCAAAGCCGTGCCGCCGGAAACGTTCAGCGTCATGCGAGCGCCGCGGCCGACCGGCGCGCGCAACTGGTTGAGCGCCAGCGCGGCCAGCGCCAGATCGGCGCCAGCCAGCGCGGCCGCCGTCAGCACGGCGAGCGAATTGAGCACCAGATGCTTGCCCGGCGCCCCTAACTTGTAGGTGACGTCCTCGCCAAGAATGCTGGCATGCACGCAGGACGAATCGGATTGCAGGGAATGGCGCATCAGCCGCGTATCGGCCTTGCTGTTTTCTCCGAAGCTGACGATACGCGCCACGCCCGCTGCCTTGGCGGCGGCGGCAAGCCGCTTGTATTGACTGTTGTCGCGGTTGATGACGGCGGCGCCGCCCGGCGCGATGCCGGTGAATATCTCCGCCTTGGCGTCGGCGATTTTTTCCAGGCTGCCGAAATATTCCAGATGCACCGGCTCGATGGTGGTGACGATGGCGACATGCGGCCGCACCATCGCCACCAGCGGCGTGATCTCGCCGGCATGGTTCATGCCGATTTCAAACACCGCGTATTTGACGTTCGCCGGACAGCGGGCGAGCGACAAAGGCACGCCCCAGTGATTGTTGTAGGACGCGGCCGACGCATGCGTCTCGCCATCGGCGGACAGCGCCAGTCGCAGCGCTTCCTTGGTGCCGGTCTTGCCGACCGAGCCGGTGACGGCGATGATTTTCGCACTGGTGCGGGCGCGCGCGGCCCGTGCCAGATCGCGCAACGCCTCCAGCACGTCATCGACCAGCAGCAGCGGCGCATCGGCGGCAAACATCGCGCGTTTGGCGCGCGCGACGATGGCCAGCGACGCGCCTAACTTCAATGCGGCGGCGACGAAGTCATGACCGTCGCGCGCATCGGTCAAAGCAACGAAGGCGTCGCCCTGCGCCACGGTGCGGCTGTCGATGGAGATGCCGTTAACGCCGTCGGACAGCGCACCGGATGTGTCGGCGCGCATCGCGGCGGCCATGTCGGAGACGGTCCAGAGGAGGGTCATGCGCCCATGTCCTTTAACGCGGCGGCCACCGCTTCATGGTCGGAAAAATGCAGCACCTTGTCGCCGACGATCTGGCCGACTTCGTGGCCCTTGCCGGCGATCAGCAGCACGTCGCCTTTGGTCAAGTCCTTGATGCCGGCGCGGATGGCTGACGCACGGTCGCCGATTTCGGTGGCGCCAGGGGCTTGCGCCAGAATGGCGGCGCGGATCGCGGCCGGATTTTCGCTGCGCGGATTGTCGTCGGTGATAATGACACGGTCGGCATTGTCATGCGCGATGCGGCCCATGATCGGCCGTTTGCCGGTGTCCCGGTCGCCGCCGCAGCCGAACACGACAATGAGCTTGCCGCTGACGTAAGGCCGCAACGCGGCGAGCGCCTTGGCCAGCGCGTCAGGCTTGTGCGCGTAGTCGATAAATATGGGAGCGCCATTGCGCGTGCCGGCCAGTTCAAGACGGCCCTTGGCGCCGGTAAGTTTTTCCAGCGCGGCGAAGACACGGGCGGGCTCGGCGCCGGTGGCGATCACCAAGCCGGCGGCGACGGCGGCGTTCTGCACCTGAAAGCCGCCAACCAAAGGCAGCTTCACATTATATGTACGGCCGCCATATGCTTGACTATTATGGGCGATCTCGACGGCCTGCGCGAAGCCGTCGATCGAACCGCCGACGAGTTTAATGTCTTCGCCTTTTTCGCCGACCGTCATGACCCTGAGGCCGCGCGCTTGCGCTGCCGCGACGACCTGCCCTGAATAACAATCGTCGACATTGATGACCGCCGTCCCGCCCGGCGCGATCAGGTCGGAAAACAGACGCATCTTGGCGGCGAGATAGGCCTCAAGCGTCGGATGATAATCGAGATGGTCGCGCGACAGATTGGTGTAACCGCCGGCGGCGATGCGCACGCCGTCGAGCCGATGCTGATCGAGGCCGTGTGACGAGGCTTCCAAAGCAAGATGCGTGACTCCGTCGCCTGCCAGACGATCGAGCGAGCGATGCAGTTCGACCGGGTCGGGCGTGGTCAGTGAGCCGTATTCTTCGCCCTTCGGCGAGACGACGCCGACGGTGCCGATGCTGGCGGCCGGCACTCCGAGCGTCGTCCAGATTTCGCGCGTAAACGCCGCGACCGAGGTCTTGCCGCTGGTGCCGGTGACGGCGACAATCGTTGCCGGCTGGCGCGCGAAAAATTTCGCGGCGGCGAGCGACAAAGCACGCCGCGCGTTATCGACTTGAACGAACGCAATGCCGGCCGGCAAACCCTCCGGCCGATGCTCGCCGGCAATCGCCGCTGCGCCGGCGGCGGCAGCCTTGGCGGCGAATTGCGCGCCGTCGGCCTTGTTGCCGGGAATGGCGACGAAAAGAAAGCCCGGCTGAACCTTGCGGCTATCCGCGGTCACGCCGGTGGCTTCGATCGCGGCGAAGCCCGGATCGATGCCGGCGCCGGCTAAGAGATCGCGCAGTTTCACCGCGTCACCTTGTTGCTGACCAGCAGCATCTGTTCGGCCTTGGGCAAGTCGAAGCGCGGCTGGATGTTCAACAGCGGCGCGACGCGCTCGATGACCCGCGCCGCCGTCGGGCCGGCATTCCAGCCGGCGGTGGCGTAGCCACGGGTTTCCTTGGTCGCCTGCGGTTCGTCGAGCATGACCAGCAACAGATAGCGCGGCTTGTCGGCCGGCAACACCGCCATGAAATCGGTCAAGAGCTTGGTCTTGGAGTAACGGCCATTGACGACCTTC
>CAITJJ010000151.1 GCA_903892675.1 uncultured Hyphomicrobiales bacterium
GCGCCAGCTTGCCAACGTAAGCGC
This sequence comes from uncultured Hyphomicrobiales bacterium, assembly GCA_903892675.1. Taxonomy (GTDB): domain Bacteria; phylum Pseudomonadota; class Alphaproteobacteria; order Rhizobiales; family Xanthobacteraceae; genus Pseudolabrys. The sequence continues at coordinate 25 of CAITJJ010000151.1, forward strand.
CCATCGTAGCCTGATGGTCGCTGGCGCGGTACTGGAACGCGCCGAACGGACCGGCCACGGTGAGGCCCTTGAACGCCTCGACCAGCTTCTCGGTGTCGGTCGAGTTGGCCTTGGCCAGACCCGCCGCTACCGATTTGATAGTGGTGTAGCCGACGATCGAGCCGAGCCGCGGATAGTCGTTGAACTTCTTCTGGTACGCGGTGAGGAAAGCGACATATTCCGGCGTCTTGATCTTGTCCCATGGGAAACCGGTCGCGGTCCAGCCGACCGGCGTTTCCTCGCCGAGCGGATCGAGATATTCCGGCTCACCCGACAGCAGGCTGACCACCGCGCGGTTCTTGAATACGCCGCGGGTATTGCCTTCGCGCACGAACTTGGTGAGATCGGCGCCAAACAAGACATTGAAGATGGCGTCCGGCTTGGCGTCGTCGATGGCTTGCGCCACCGCGCCGGCCTCGATCTTGCCGATCGGCGGCGCCTGCTCGGTGACGAACTCGACGCCGGGCTGCGCCTTCTTCAGCATTTCCTTGAAGGTAGCGGCGGCCGACTGGCCGTATTCGTAATTCGGATAGACGATCGCCCACTTCTTGGCGTTGGCGGCAATCGCCGCCGGCATGAGCATCGCTGTCTGCATGTAGGTCGAGGCGCGCAGACGGTAAGTGTATTTGTTGCCGTCGGCCCAGGTGATCTTGTCGGTCAGCGGTTCGGACGCGAGGAAGAACACTTTCTTCTGGCCGGCGAAATTGGTCACCGCCAGGCCGATATTGGACAGGAATGTGCCGGTCAACATGACCACGCCTTCGCGCGTCACCAGCTCCTCGGCGACACGCACCGCTTCGCCCGGATTGGCGCCGTCGTCGCGCACAATCAATTCAAGTTTCTTGCCGAGCACGCCGCCTTTGCCGTTGATCTCTTCGAGCGCCAGCTCCATGCCGCGCTTGTAGGGTTCGAGGAAGGCCGGTTGCGCCTTGTAGCTGTTGAGTTCGCCTATCTTGATGGTGTCCTGCGCGGAGGCCGGCGCGGTCAGAACGGCCGTGGCCAAAGTTGCGAGAGCAAGAACGCGATGCGTGGGTCTCATAACAAACCTCCCTGCGGAGCGGCGACCGCGCCAATGCGGAAAGCCGCGTGTCCAAAATCGAATTTCGTGTCGTGCGGCCGAGTGTTTGTACGCAAATAGTCCAACTGCAACGCGCCTCTTGTCAAGCAAGGCCTATGACACGAAATGCGGCACGACAGCGCATTTTGTTTGCATAGTCCTTGTTCGTAAAACTCAACTCCATGTTTGCACGCGTCCTAAAATATCGGCCGCATGCACTTACGCCTTCGGCCGGTCGCGGAAGCGATCCATCAAGGCCTTGTCCTGACCGCCGTCGATTTCGATCATGGTGCCGTTGACCATCTCCATCATCGGCGATGCCAACATGACGACGAGGTTGGCGACTTCTTCCACTTCGGCAATGCGGCCCATCGGTATCGAGGCCGGCGCCAGTTTGTCGGCCTGCTCGCGCGGGATTTTCATGTCGCGCGCCATCGCATCGACAAGGCCAGCCCAACGCTCGGTGCGCACCGGACCCGGATTGACGGCGACGAAGGAGATATTGTCGCGGCCATATTGGCCGGCGAGCGACAAGGTCAGGTTCTGACCCGCCGCGTTGGCCGCGCCCGGGCAGATTTCCCAATAGGATGGCTTGACGCCGTCATTGCCGATCAGATTGACGACACGGCCGCCGCCTTGCTTGACCATGATCGGCAGCGCGTAGCGCAGGCAGCGTACATAGCCCATGAATTTGAGCTGCAGGCCTTTTTCCCAATCGTCCTCGGTCAGATGCTCGATCACGCCACCGGCGGCCGAGCCGGCATTGTTGATCATGATGTCGATGCGGCCGAGCGCCTTGTGCGCGGATTCGATGAAATTTTTGGCGTCGGCATCTTTCCGCAGGTCGGCGGGGATGGCGACGATCTTGCGGCCGGTCGCCTTGGCGATTTCGGCGGCGGCGGCCTCCAGCGGCTCCTTGCGGCGCGCGCAGATGGCGACATCGACGCCTTCCTTTGCCAATGCCAGCGCAATGCCCTTGCCGATGCCTTCCGAACCACCGGTGACCAGCGCAGTCTTGCCTTTAAGCTTCAGGTCCATCGAAACTCTCCTTCAGAATTCAAAACCCTTTGTGCGACATCCAGCGCCCGGCTTCGACATTGGCGATCAGATCGGCGAGCGCGGCGTTGAATGCCGCTGGCTCCTCGCTGGTGATGGTGTGGCCGGAACGCGGGATAACGACCAGACCGGCGGTCGGCACCGTGCGCTTGAGAAACACGCTGCCTTCGAGGCACCAGTCGTCCTCGTCGCCGACCAGCACCAGCAGTGGCGGCTTGAATTTTTTCAGGTCGGTTTGCATGTCCCAGAGCGTGGGCCGCTTGGCCTGCAGATGCAGCATGGTCAGCGCGTGCCCGGTCGCCGAGTGCTCGCTCAACATCCGGACGAACTCGGCATAGCCGCGCGGGTCTTTGTGTTTATGAGTCTGGCGCGTCGCCCCGTCGGCATAACGCGGCGCCATTACCGCCATGCCTTCCTTGGCGAAGGCCTCGCCCGTCGCGCGCGACGCGGCGCGGGTCTCCTCGACGACTTTCGGATCGGGACTGGACCCGTAACCGCAACCGGCGGCGGTCACCGACAAGCAGCGGTCGGGATAATGAATACCAACATGCAGTGCGGTGGCCGCACCCATCGAATGGCCGACGACATGCGCCTTGTCGATCTTCAGCCGGTCCATCACCGCGATGACGTCGTCGCGAGCAATGTCCTGACCGTATTTACTGCCGTCTTCCGGCACATCGGAGGGCGGATAACCGCGCTGGCTATAGGTGACGCAGCGGTGCGAACGGGAGAAATACCGCATCTGCGGCTCGAAGGTGCGGTAGTCGCCGGCATATTCATGCACGAAGACGACGGCTGAGCCCTCGCCTGCCTCTTCGACATACAGCCGGGTCCCGTCTGGCGCGCTGATATGCGGCATCGCTTCCCCAAGTGCTGGAGCCGAATTATATGCACGCAAATGAATTTGCGTAAAGTCCTTCTGCGGCGGTCTCGACAGCGGTCGCCAACACCGGCGTCACACGCTGCCGTCTGCGTCAATTGACATATAGCGATCACGTTTGTCGCGTCTGCCGACACGTAAAGTTCCGGGCGGCTGCATTTGCTTGTTATTTTCAGGAACTTACGAGCGGTCCTCACGCCGTTGTGAAGCTTGCAACCGCGCCGCTCCTGAACTGCTCCGCCGACCAGCCGTTTCTTTAACAACAGTTAAGACGGGTGGGTTTGCACAGGAGGCATCGAAAATGACTGCACGGAAAAACAATTCGAAACGCATTGCGCTGCTGCGCGCGAGCGTCGCGACCGCGGTCTTGTTCGCTGTCGCATCGCCGGCTTTGGCCGGCGGCGTCAATGTCGGCATCGGCGGGCATACGATTGTCAGCACCGGGGGTGGCGGCGGCGGCGCGCTTGGCGGGCTCGGCGGCGCTGTTGGCGGGTTGGGCGGCAGCGTGACCAGCGGCGTCGGCAATGTCACCAGCGGCGGATTTTCCGGCGGCGCGCCGGGCAGCGTCACCGCGCCGAATTTCTTTTCAGGCGCGGCCAATTTCGGCGAACGCTCAGTACAGCGCGCGACCGATCAGACCGGCACCCACCCGGTGCATCGTTCGGTAAAGCGCAAGACCGATCGGATCGAAGCGGCCATTCCGCGCACCAAGATCGGCAAGAAGAACAGTCTGGTCAAGGCGACCACCAGTCCCAAGCAGGAAACCGTCAGCGTCGCCGGCAAGAAGGGGATCAACGCCAAGGTCGTCAACGATCCCGAAGCCACGGTCACACTCGGCGACGGCCACACCCAGGGCGCGACCGTCGATACCACGATCGATCAGACCGGCACGCAGACGCCGGTGACGACCACCGTTGACGGCTTCAATGCGCCGTCCAGCACCACCGGCTCGACCGGCAATGCCGGCGTCGCCTCGACCGATGTCGGCCTGCTCAATGGTCCTGGCACCACGACCGGCAGCCAGAACACCAATGGCGCGCCTTTGACGGATACGAATGTCGGCGTGCTCAACCGCGCCGGCGGCACCACCGGCAATACCGGTAACGCCGAGAACGCCGCGGCGGCGACCAATGTCGGCGCCCTGAACGGACCGAACACCAACCCGGGCGACACGAACAACACTGGCGCCGCCGGCGGCGCCTCGACCAATGCCGGCATCGCCAACCTTGGCAGCAACACCGGGAATAGCGGCAACAGTGGCGACGGCGGCCTTGCCGGCACCAATGCAGGCGTCGCCAACCTCGCCAGCCCAACGGGCAGCAGCGGCAATAGCGGTGACGGCGGTCTTGCCGGCGTGAATTCCGGCATAGCCAATATCGGCGGCGGCACCGGCAGCAACGGCAACTCAGGTACAGCGCCAATAGCAGGTACCAATGCCGGTATCGCCAATCTCGCCAGCCCAACGGCCAGCAGCGGCAATAGCGGTGACGGCGGTCTTGCCGGCGTGAATTCCGGCATAGCCAATATCGGCGGCGGCACCGGAGATACGGGTAATAGCGGCGCCAACCCTGGTATCGCCGCGGATACCGGCATTGCTAATCGAGCCAGCGGCACGGGCGATTCCGGTAACTCAGGCAATGGCGGCACGCTGTCCGGCAATACCGGCGTGGCTAACAGAGGCAGCGATACCGGCGACGCCTCCAACAGCGCCGCGCTCGGACTGGCAAACGTCAACACGGCCGGACTAAACAGCGGCGGCAGCGACACCGGTCAGCAGAGCAACCCGGCACGCAGCTTCGCGCCGCTCGCCACCGCCAATACTGCGCTGGTCAATAGCGGCAACAGCGATACCGGCGATGCCAATGGCGGCAGTGGCAATTCTCCAACGTCGTCGAATACGGCGCTCGCCAATACCGGCAGCCCGACCGGCAACAGTGGCGACGGCAGCAATAGCGGTCCGACTTTGTCGTCGGATAATGTCGGCCTGGCCAATGCATCCGGCACGGGCACCGGAACCGATGGCAGCGGCGGCAATGGCAGCGGCGATCTCACCGGCGTCAATGTCAGCGGCCTGACGCCGAGCGGTGGCGGCAATGGTGGTGGTACGGGTGTCGATACCGGCAACCAGACTGTCAACGTCACCACCAATTCGAGTGACCAGCCTGTGACGGCCGATGCCAATCATGACGGTGGCTTGCCCGGCGACAACACCGTGCACGCCAATGTCGATCTCAATAGCATCACCGATGGCCTCGGCTCGACCGTGTCGAACGTGACCAGCAACGTCACCAATAACGGTGGCGACACCGCGACCAACAACACAACCAACATCGCATCGACCGACGGTTCGGGCGGCGGTGGCGGCGGTGTCGAGATCGGCGGCTTCAGCGGCGGCGCCTATGCCGCGACGGATGACTGGCGTCTGCGCTGCCGGGCGGTGTTCAAGGATCCGAAGCACTATGCCAAACGTGTCTGGAACGAATGCCGGCGTCTGGTGAAGAAGGATGAGAGCAAGCAGAAAGAGTCCAAGCTGCAAAGCAACCGCTAATCCGCACCGCTAAACGCAAACAGAAAACACCGGCCTCGCGGCCGGTGTTTTTTATTGTCGCCACACTGTCGGTTAAAGACGGGCGTTGAGCGAGAACAGATAGACGTTGCGGTAATAGCTCGGCACGCCGGTGCCGCCTGAATCGAACGTGACGTTGCGGTAGTCGAAGCCGAGCGTCAGATTTGGATTGACCAGATATTTCACCGATACCAGCGGGCTGAGCGCGTGATCGGTGCGGCCCGCACCCTTGAACTCATCGACCAGATAGCTCGCTCCGGCGCCGACAATGAGGTTCGATGTCACGGCATAGTCGAGCCGCCCGGCGATCAGCGATTCAATCAGGCTGACGCCGCCGTTGAGTTTTGACTCCAAAGCGTTGCGCCGGCCTTCCGCCACCGCGGTCCAGCGCGGCGCCAGCAGATAGGCGAGCGAACCGCCATAGGTGAAAGTCGAAATCGTCTCGAAGGTCACGCCGTTGTAGTTCTGGTTCATGTAGCCGGCAAAGGCTTCGCCGCGCACGCGCGAGCCCTGGCCCGGTTCAAGCAGGACGCCGCCGACAATCCGATAGCCGCGCGAGTCATAAATATCGACGTCCCAGTTGCGCCGGTTGCCGGCGACTTCGACGAACACGCTCGTCAGCGGCGCCGCGACATAACCGAGCCGGCCCGACAGCACGCCGACATTGCCGTCGCGATAGGATTGGCTGAACGGAACGCCGCCGATGGTCGGCGTATCGTAATTGTACCAGGAGCCGGCGAGCCCTACCGACGACCAGACGCGGCCGTAGCGCTTGTTGATCGCGCCGGACGCTTCCCACGTATTGGAACCGACCGGCTGGTCGAAGGCGTTGATCTGCGACTCGCCGCCGCCGCGGTCTTCATGCGAGCGAAGATAGCGGACCTTGCCGACCAGCTGCGTATCGGGATCGGGCATCACGGTGCCGGCGATGCCGACGCCGCCATTGGTCTGGTCCTCGCCGGAGAAACGCGAATACCATTTGCGCTCGACATAGCCGCGCGTTTCGAGCGTGTAATTGGAGCCCGCCGTGACAAGCGCCAGTTCGGGCCGCACGATGCCGCCCCACGATCCCTGGCGATTGGCGCTCGAGGCAAAAACATTGTCGTCGTAAAACGCAGCGGCGGTGACCGACGGCAGCACCGTGACCGCGCCAACCTGGATGCCCGGGGTTACCGGATTGAACTGTTGCCATGGATCGGCGGCGGGTTTGGTTGTCGCGGACTGCGGCGTCGTCGGCGCCCATCCCTCGACGGCTTGCGGCGGCATCGGCCGCTGCGTCGGCGATTGCGCAAAGGCGGCTTCACTGAAGGCTGACAGACCGACCGCGGACATAGCTACGCCGGCAAGCAACGCGAATCTGACACGCATCGAGACACCCCCCATGACAAGATTCCAGAAACGCCAACACGCAAATTTGGTTTCACGCCATCCCGAATTTTTCTAGCGACACCGAAAACTCTACGTAGCCAGAAACGCGCCGCCACCATGGAAGCAGGCGCGCCGCAGGAATTCATTTGTCGTAACGATTTTCGATTCCACAACTGCGCGTTTTGCAAAACGCATGGAACTCGAGTTTGGCTGGCAAGCATAAGGGCGCAATTTTGTTTAAGGCGTCCGGCGTGACGCTAGACAAATCGCTGAAATGATTTTCATTTTTTAAAATGCGTGCGATTGGATCGGTCGCCAAACCGCACCGCGACTTTCCCCGCAATCAACAGGGGATAAAAAAGTTCCACCGCAAGGACAGGCTGTGCCGCGTGAACTACAGCAGCCCGCGCAACGCCAGATGCGCGCCGAGCGCCAGCAGTCCGATAAAAAAGAACAGTCGAAACGTTTCCGGCTTGATCAGGCCGCGCACCAATTGCCCGAGCGCCATGCCGACGGCGGCGACGACGAGGCCGACCACCGATGGCCAGACGAGCGACGTGGTCATCTCGCCGGCATGCGACAAAGCTATCGCCAGCGCCACGGTGGAGACCGTGAAGGAAATGCCGAGCGCTTGCACCAGCCGGTCGCGCTCCAGTTTCAGCGCGGTGATGTAGGGAACTCCGGGAATCGCAAACACGCCGGTCGCGACCGTCACCGCGCCGGTGACGATGCCGATCAATAGGCCGAGCCAAAGCTCAGTTCGCGGCGGCACCGAAAAATGGACCTTGAACAGACCGAGCAACGCGTAGACCGCGAGCGCGACGCCAAGCCACACGGTCGCCTGGCCGCTATTGCTGGGCGGCAATAGCACCGCGCCGATGAAGGTACCGATGCAGACACCGAGCAGCAGCGGCCACATCCGCTTCAGCAAGATGAGAAATGCGCCGCCGGCGATCGCCTGCCAGATATTGGTGACCAGCGAGGGCACGATAAGAATCGCGGCCGCCTGCGCCGGCGACATCACCAGGCCGAGAAGGCCGATGCCCACCGTTGGCAGCCCCATGCCGATGACGCCTTTGACCAGACCGGCCAAAAAAAACGCGCCGGCGACGGCAAGGAGAATGGGCAGTGAATCCACGGTGCGCTTCTTTCCTTTGGGCGGCGGACCATGGCCGATGCCGTGAACCCGCACAATGCGCAAGCACGCAAGGCTGGGTTTACGACCGGCGAAGGCACGCGCTATCGCCCGCATTGTTTGAGGCCCCGGGCAGGCCGCCTTCGCTTTTCGCTCCCTCGAATAAAATCGAGGGGACGGAGCGCCATCGATCTCGGGTTTTCCCGAGATCGAGCATTATAAATGCGCAAGTCGGGTAAACCCGACTTGCGTGGCACCACATCTCATTCACGCCCTGGAAAGGCGTGCGCGTCCTTTGGCGAAGGACGCTGCGCCCCGCGGCGCTCCATCGCGGTGTCTTTCCGGCGGCCGGGCCGCGCTTCCAAGGGCTAACTGCTTGCGCAGCTGCTTCGCCACGTCAGCGAGCTCCTCGCGGCAGGTCCTAATGCCTCGCAGACTAGTTTAC
>CAITJJ010000152.1 GCA_903892675.1 uncultured Hyphomicrobiales bacterium
GGCTGTTGGCCTTCCCGAAGAACCCAGTGACCCAACCCCTTTTCAGGAGGGATCAGTCCGAGCATCGGGCAAAGCCAAGGGCTTCGCGCCATCAGCGAGCTCCTCGCGGCAGATCCTAGTGTCTGCGGGCGGGGACCGGCACCGCCCGGGCGCGAAGGATACGTTGTCCTCCGCCCGCGGGCGCCGCGCCACCGATCGACGGGTTTCCCCGCAACCGGCCTTTTGACAGTGGCTCCATCATCGAAACGTCTCGCGACGACGCCCTCAACCGAGCCAGGCAGGGGGAATATAAGCATAGGTAAATAAGCGGGTCAAGGGGATTTTTCGGGATGTCTCCGAGCCCGCCGGGCCTTGTCAATCTATCGCATTTTTGCTATACAGGCGCTTATGCGCTGGAGCTTCCAAACGCTCAACGCTCTTGTCGACACGGAAGTCAGGGCCCTGCCACCCGATATGCAAGCCCGTTTCTTGCGGTTCGGCGACATTATCGAGCAGTCCGGCTTTCAGGCGTTGCCGCGCGACAGCGTCAAGCATCTTGAGGGAAAGCTGTGGGAGCTTCGCATCACCGGGCGCGACGGCATTTCGCGCGCGATTTATGTGACGGCGGCCGGGCGAAGGGTCGTCGTCGTTCGGGTCTTCATTAAGAAGACCCAGAAGACGCCGCCGCGCGAGCTTGAACTCGCGCGCCAGCGCGCCAAGGAGGCTCTATGACCAAGTTGAATGACCTGAAAACGTCGCTGCTGAAGAATCCCGATGTGCGCAAGGAATACGACGCGCTCGAGGAAGAATTCGCGCTGATCGCGGCGGTGGCGAAGGCGCGCCTGCGCTCAGGGCTAACGCAGGCGCAACTGGCCAAGCGCATGAAGACAACGCAGTCGACGGTGGCGCGGCTGGAAAGCGGACGCGGCAAGCCTTCAACGAGCACGCTGCAGCGATTTGCCAAGGCGACCGGGCACCGGCTGAAGATCAGCTTCGAGCCGGTGAAGGGAAGCGCATGAGCCGCGCGCCACTAACCAACGGAAGAAAGCCAAACATGTTCGCCGATCTTGGGCTGCCCAATCCGGAGCAGGACTTGCTCAAGGCGCAACTGACCTTGCAAATCTACAAAATCGTCAAGGCGCGGAAATTGACACAAGCGCAGGCGGGCGTCGTGCTCGGCATCAGGCAGCCGCATGTCTCGGCGCTGATGCGCAACCGCGCCGGCAATTTTTCGGTCGGGCGGTTGATGGAGTTTCTGACGGCGCTGGGACAGGATGTGACGGTCACGGTGACGCCGACGAAGAAGGCGGTGGGGGAGATGGAAGTGGTGGCGGCAAATTAATCGTCATGACCGGGCTTGTCCCGGCCATCCACGAACTGGTTATTGGCTAAGGAGGAAAATCGTGGATGCACGGGTCAAGCCTGAGCATGACGGAGGCTGGGAGAGGGTGGGGCGCGTTAGTGATGCGTTACGCGCCGCGTTTCCCGAAGAACGGCCAGTTACGCTTCGCCATTCTGATCTATGGGCTTTCGGGAAAGCTTTTATTCAAATACATATGTTAGATTATTTTAATTCGTCCCGGATAAATCGATGACTCTAGTCCTCCAGATAGTCTTGCTCGTCTTGGGCGCAGGTGGAGCAATAGTCTTTGCTGCCGCAATCACCAATCAATTTTGGCGGGGCCTTTCTATTGGAATATTCTCATCTTTGGGTGTCGTAGCGGCATTTCTTACGATAACGACGTTTGAGTCACCTACAGCAAAACCCAGCGAGCCAATTGCAGCAAAGATAGGCGAACTCTCAGGCCGGCAATTTGTACAAACGTCTAGGGAGCAGCTTTTGGGTTTATACAAAGATCGAACTAGCCTTGAAGGCGATCGCCTTGCCCGTCCATATTTGGGTAAATGGATGAGCGTGTCAGGTCTGGTCCGAGATATTCGTCCTCGCGGAACGCCTGGTAGGACCAAGGTTTTCCTCGTCGATCCGTGGGCGGATGAATATGCGTTTTCTGAATCACAACAGGTTCGAATTGAGGTTTTGCGCCGCAACGACAAGATTTCCGCTGTGTGTAGGATAGATACAATTGCTAGCAACTATATAGCATATGAAGACTGCGAACTCAGTGATACCAAGCCGTAATAAATGATCGTCAGCTAGTTAATTTGGACCCTTCCCCCATGAACGCCCCCGTCACCCCGCCGACCGCCGTCCCCCCGTACAATCACACCCCGCTTTTCCCGCTGGGCAAGGACGAGACCCAATACCGCAAGATCACCTCGGAAGGCGTGCGCACCGAGACGGTGCTGGGCCGCGAGATGGTGGTGGTCAGCCACGAGGCCCTGCGGGCTTTGTCGGAGGCCGCGTTCAACGACATCAACCACTTGCTGCGGCCGGCGCATTTGAAGCAGTTGCGCAAGATTCTCGACGACCCGGAGTCGACCGGCAACGACCGCTTCGTCGCCTATGACCTTCTCAAAAACGCCAACATCGCCGCCGGCGGCGTGCTGCCGATGTGCCAGGACACCGGCACCGCGATCATCATGGGCAAGAAGGGCCGCATGATCTTCTCCGACGGCTCCGACGAGGCGGCGCTCGCCGAGGGCGCGCGCGACGCCTATCTGCGGCGCAATCTGCGTTATTCGCAGCTGGCGCCTCTGTCGATGTTCGAGGAGAAGAACAC
>CAITJJ010000153.1 GCA_903892675.1 uncultured Hyphomicrobiales bacterium
CGCGCCGGCCAACGTCGTGAAAGTTCTTCACGACGCGACGGTCGAGGCGATGAACTCGGACGCGGTCAAGGATCGCCTGCAAAGCCTCGGCGCCATGATCGTCGCCAAGAATCGACAGAGCCCGGAATATCTCGGCAAGTTCCTCGTCGAGGAAATCAAGAAATGGGAAGTGCCGATCAAGGCCAGCGGCGTGGTAGTAGAATAGAGTTTGGCGTTAATACAGGGAATGCCGCGGTCTTTCCGGCCGCGGCGTTTTCTTTTTTCGCGTCACTTCGGCGGGTCAATCAAACTCACATGCGCGGCGACGACGCGCCAGCCTTCGGGAAACCGCACCCAGGTCTGCATCTGCCGGCCGATCTTGCCGGCCGCCGACGGCCGCTCGTAAAGCGTTGCCGCCACCGCGAAGTCGCGACCATAGGTCGTGATCACGGTTTGCGAAATGGTGCGGCCGAGGCCGACCGGCGAGCGCGCGACGCGGAACGACTTGATCGCGTCGTAACCATAGAGAACCTCGTTGACGCCATAGCGGATGGTGCGCCGGTCATCGCGGAAAAGCGCGTTGAGCATGTCCACCTTGTTGTTGACCAGGGCATCTTCGTAGGCATCGAAGGCCTTGCGCACTTCGGCCACGACCTCCGGCAGGTCGATTTCCATTTATTTTCTCCCTTACTACTCTTCAGTTCGTTTCTGCTAACCCCTCCGCCGTCATGCCCGGCCATAGCCGTTCGCAGAACGGCGTTCTCTAGAACGCCTATGTGCCGGGCATCCACGTCTTACTTGAATAGCTCAGTAAGAAGGCGTGGATGGCCGGGACAAGCCCGGCCATGACGAGAATAGGGAATTACAAATTCGGCCTTGGCGCACTCACCGCGCCCATTTGCTCCAGCGCAAAGGCGACGCGCAAGGCCACCTCCTCGCGCCAGGGCGCGGCGATGATCTGCAAGCCGATCGGCAGCGGCTTGAGCGCCACCGGCACCGCCACCACCGGCAGGCCGATGAAGGAGATCGGCTGGGTGTAGAGACCCATATTCGCCCGCACCGGCATCTCGACGCCGTCGAGCGTAAAATTCTGCTGGCCGAGCTTCGGCGCGGTGACCGGCGTCGACGGCGCCAGGATCACGTCGCAATCCTTGAACAGCGCCAGCACCTGCTCGCGGTACCAGCGGCGGAAAATCTGCGCCTTGACCACCAGCGTTGACGGCACCATGGCGCCGGCGATCAGCCGGTCGCGCACCGCCGGATCGAAATCGTTAGCCTGTTTGCGCAGGCGATCGAGATGCAGCGCCGCGCCTTCGGTGGCGGTGATGACGTAAGCGGCGGCGCGGGCGCGTGCGGCTTGCGGGATTTCCACGCCTCGGGCGTTGAGCGCCTTGGTGACGCCATCGAGCGCGCCGAGCGCTTCGGGCGAAGCTCCTTTTCGGAAATAACCGCCGGCGACGGCGACGCGCAGCCCGTCGAGCCCGCGCGTCAGAAAGGGCGACGCGGATTCCTTCGGCCGGTCCACGCAGGCTGCATCGTCGGCGTCATAACCCTGCATGACGTCGTAACTCAGCGCCAGGTCCCGCACCGAACGTGCAAAGGGCCCGAGATGATCGAGACTGCCGACGAAGGGAAACGAACGCGCCCGCGTCAGCCGTCCATAGGTCGGCTTGAGGCCGAAGATGCCGCACAAAGACGACGGCACGCGGATCGATCCATTGGTGTCGGAGCCGAGCGCGATCGGCACCAGGCCGCCGCCGACCGCGCCGCCTGATCCGCCGGACGAGCCGCCAGTCATGCGCGTGATGTCGTGCGGATTGCGCGACGGGCCGTCATGCACGTTCTCGCCGGTGAAGTCGTAGGCGTATTCGCCCATGTTGAGCGCGCCGACCAGCACCGCGCCGGCTCGCTCCATGCGTTCGATCAGTTCGGCGTCGCGTTTGGCCGGCGGATGCGCGCGATTGATCTTCGAGCCGGCAACGGTGGCGAGGCTTTCGATGTCGAACAGGTTCTTGACGGCAAAGGGCACGCCGGCGAGCGGCAATTTGGATTTGTCGGGCGAAGCGTCAATGGCTCTTGCCTTGGCGCGCGCGCGTTCGCCGGTGAAGGCGGTGAAGGCGTTCAAAGTCGGATTGCGCGCGGTGATGACGGCGAGCGCCGCGTCGGTGACGGCGAGCGCGCTGGTCTCGCCGGCGGCCACAGCCGCAGCGATCTCGGACCCGGTCGACCAGGTGAAATCCTTGCTCATGGTCAGGCCCTGAAAACCGGGGCCGGCTCGGCCTCGTCCGGCAGCGGAAATTCCGCGACTGTGGCGGCGTGGCGCAGCGTCACTTCGAGGTTGGCCTTGACCGCCCCCTTCCAGGCCGGATCGAGCGGCAAATCGAGCGCGGCGGCTGCGGCGGCGATGAAATCGTCAAGCGGCGGGCTGGGCATAACGGGTCCTCTGGGCGGGCAGTCGTCTGCCCAGTCAATCTGCCTAGTATATCTGCCAAGTCTAGATGCAAATTTGAAGCCAGAAAGGCCCTAATCGACGAACGTCGCCGTGCGCTTCTCGCGGGCATATTTCACCAGCGCCAGATAGCGATAAAGCCCGTGCACGAACTTGCCGTAAGGCAGGCTGAGAAACAACGCCAGGACGACGCCGAGATGCAACGCCAGCAGAATGCCCATCGCGCCCGTATCGCGAAAGGCCATCAGCGCGAAGCCGGTCAGGCTGGTCAGAAACAACATGGCAAGAAACGCCGTGTCCATGCCGCGGCGCGGAACATCGGTGAGCACAACGTCGCGTTGTTGCGCCAGCATGAACAGGCCGGCCGGCCCAACTAAAAGACCGAGGCCGCCGGCAATGCCGAGCAGTACCGGCAGGCTGGTCAAGGCATAAGGCGCGTGCCAGCCAAAAGCATAGTGATAAATCGTCGCCACCGATGTCGAAGCGAAGCAAAGCAGGAAGCCGTAGAATGTGAAATGATGAAAGACGCGTCGCTGCGTCGACGGCCTTTCATTCTCGGATGTGCAGCCGCCGCCACCGCCGCCAAGATAGGTCAGGCGTGCGGCGTCAGCTGTCGCCTCCCCGGCGGCGCGCAGATCGCTTTCGCCGTTGATGTCGCGCCAGAACGCACGCAGGCTCAACGTGAGCGCGGCGATGGCATAGACGAACACCGCGCCGAACAAGACCACCATGGCATTGTGCGGCATCACTTTGTAGAAGTCGCCGGCATGCCTTGCGAACAACACCGCCGGGTCGCGCCAGGCGACAAAGCCGACGATAAACGCGGCCACGCTCGCCGCCGCCGTCAACGCGATGAACAGGCCGTTGCGGGCAAAGGCCGGCGCAAGAATACGCGGCCAGGCGTATTGCGCGTAAGAGTCATTGCGCAGCGTAGCGAGCGCCGCCGGCACATTGACGTTGAACTCATGCGGCGGCGAATACTGGCAATCGGAATAGCAGGCGCCGCACTGGTGGCAGAGATTGGCCAGATAATTGAGATCGCTGTCGGCGAAGGTGCGGCGCATTTCCATCGCCGGAAACACCGCGCACAGACCTTCGCAATAGCGGCAGGCATTGCAGATGGTCATCAGCCGGTCGGCTTCGGCCAAAGCGGCGCTGCGCGGCAAATTAGTTGCGGGCATTTTTGGCCGCTCCCTCGCCGGCGATGCGGCCGAACACCGCGCCGATGGTCATGCCGATGCCGGCGAGATAGCCCTTGCCCAGCACATTGCCGGCCATGATTTCACCGGCGGCGAACATGTTGCCGGATGTCTTGCCGTTGGCCAGCACCATGCGCGACTCCTCGTTCACCCGCACGCCGAGATAGGTGAACGTAATGCCGGGCCGCAGCGGATAGGCGTAATAAGGCGGCGCATCGATCTTGCGCGCCCAGTGGCTTTTCGGAATGGCCAGCCCTTCAGTGCGGCAATCGTCGAGCACGGTGTGATCGAACGTGCCGGGCCGCACCGCGGCATTGAAATCGGCGACGGTCTTTTCCAGCGCGGCGGCGTCGAGCTTCAATTTGCCGGCGAGTTCGCCGATCGTATCCGCTTGCACCGCCGGGAAGATCGACGGCATGAACATGTAGATCGATTTCGAGTCGACGATGGAGTAGCCGATCTGGTCCGGCTGCTGCGCGATAAGGCGGCCCCAGATGGCATAGCGCTTCGGCCAGGTTTCCTCGCCCTCGTCGTAAAAGCGTTGCGCGGCGCGATTGACCATGATGCCGAAGACGACGCTGTCGAGGCGCGTGGCAATGCCGCCGTCGAATTTCGGCGCGCGCGCATCGATGCCGACACAGTGCATTTGCGTCGGATCGCCGACCGGTTTGACGCCGTGCGCCAGCAACATTTTGAGAACATCGCCGCGATTATAGGGCGTGCCGCGAATAAGAAAGTTGTCGGCCGCCTCGCCCCAATGCTGCTTGAGCCAGTCGATATTGGCCTCGAAACCGCCGGCGGCGGCGACAAAGGTGCGGCCGCGCACCTGATGCGGCAGGCCCTCATATTGGATCGTCGCCGAGGTGAAAAACCCGTCTTCGATCGACAGCGCGGTCACCGGCGCATCGCTCAGACAAACCACGCCGAGCGCCTCGGCCTGCCGGTACAGCGCATTGAGCATGCCGCGACCGCCGCCGAGGAAGAAGGCGTTGGTCTTGCCGAGCGACAAGGTGCCGCCGAGCGGCGGCTGGAACTTGACGCCGGCCTTGTTCATCCACGGAATGAGTTCGCGCGACCGCTCGATGGTGAGTTGCGCCAAAGCCTTGTCGGTTTCGCCGCCGGTGACGCGATAAAGATCGTCGAGGAATTCAGCCTGGTCGTAAGGCCCGGTCATGGTCGGCGCGGTGCCGTCATGGGCGCAGCGCATATTGCGGGTGTGGCGGGTGTTGCCGCCGCGATAGAAGGCCGGCGCGCCTTCCAGCACGATCACCGAGCGGCCGGCGCGCGCGGCGCTGATCGCGGCGCACAGCGCGGCATTGCCGCCACCGGCCACCACCACGTCATAGGTTTCGCTGAAAAGCATGATCTGCAAACAAACCCGGGCCCGACTTCTTCTCACCTTATGAAGTCGCCTCCGGCAATATGCAAGATCGCCGCCCGTCTCACGATGCGGTATTCACCGCTGCCGCCACCTGCGCCGCAAAAGCGTCGGTGCCGAGCCGCCCGCCCATATCGGC
>CAITJJ010000154.1 GCA_903892675.1 uncultured Hyphomicrobiales bacterium
GATTATCTCGGCCTAACCATCGAAACCGTGTCGCGCACGCTGACGCAGCTGGAAAATTCGGCGGCGATTTCGGTGCCGAGTTCGCGCCGCATCGTGCTGCGCAATCAGGCCGCGCTCAATCGCTTGAATGCCTGAATCAGAGTTCTAAGCCGAACGTCGTTCTTCCCCGACGTCATTGGTGAACCTGCCCCGGCTCAATTAGCCGGGGCATTTTTTTCGCCCGAAACGCGTCGGTGGCGCCGGCCAGCCGGACAGGCAAGCCGGGCCTGTCAACTGAATTTGGCGCGCGCCTTGAGCGCCTCGAAAGCGGCGCTGGACTCGGCGGCGACCTTTTCGAAATCGAACGCGGTGAATTCACGTTTACGCAGCAGAATTCGGCCGTCCGCCACTACGGTATCGATGTCGGAAGGCTGCGCCTGCTGCACCAGCGCGTCGTAGGGGTCGCCGATCTGCTTCATGTTCGGCGTGCCGGTCTTGACCAGAATGAGGTCGGCGCGCTTGCCCGGCGTCAACGAGCCGGTCTTGTCGGCAAGGCCGAGATCGATAGCGCCGTCGATTGTCATCATCTGCACCAGTCTCCTGGTGGTCAGACTGTATTTGCCGGCGGTGCGGTGCCGGTTGAGGATTTGCAGCATTTTGGCGCAGGCAAAGCAGTCGCAGCGGTCTGCGGTCACGTTGTCGATCGACATGCTGACCTTGACGCCGGCCTGCAGCAGTTCGGCCAGCTGGGTCTCGCCGGTGCGGCCGGCCTCGCCGGTCGGCGAGATGCTATAGCGCACGTCGTGTTTGGCCAGTAGTTCGAAGTCGCCGGGAGCGAGGTTGAGCGGGTGCACCAGTTGCACATCCTTGCCAAGCAGATTGTTGGCGGCAAGCAACTGGATATTGGCGCTGCCATTGGTGTGCAGCGTGATCGGCAGACCGAGGTCGCGGGCCACGCCCCATTCCTTCTTTGCCATGTCGGCATTGATCGCACCGCGCGATGCGTTCGCCGCATCGACATTGCGCGAGCAGACGCCAAGCCCGATCATGTCGTCCTTGGCCAGCTCTTTCTTCATGCGCGCCCAGTCGGCTATATCCATCGACTGGTCGTTCGGCATGCCTTGCGCCGGGCCGTAGGCGAAGCGGCCGCGCAGACCACTCTCGCGCATCGCCTTCACCTCGGCGTCGGCATGCGCCGGGCTGCGGACATTGTGCGCCCAGTTGTGCGTGGTGGTGACGCCGGCGCCGATCGCCTCAGCGAGGCTCAGCCGCACGCTGTGATAGCTGTCCTGCGGCGTATAGTGCTGGCCGACCGCGGCGGAGACCGGGAAATAGGTCTTCTTCGGATCGTCGGCGCGCAGCGCCGGCCGCAGGAACGTCGTCCAGTGATGCCAATGCGTGTCGATGAGCCCGGGCATGCAAATCATGCCCTTGCCGTCGATGACCTGCGCGCCCGCTGCCGCGACGCTCGCGGCGACCGCGACAATGACACCGTCGCGCACATGCACATCGCCAGCCGGGAAATCGCCGACCTTGTCGTCCATCGACAGGACATGAGCGCCACGCACGACGAACTCGCCGCGCGCCGGCAGCGACGGGGATGCTTGCGAAGCCGCGCTCTGCGCAGAGGACCGTCTGGGTAAAATGCTTGCCGCGGCAATCGCCGTTGTCGCGGCCAGTAATGCGCGCCGGCCGATCGCGGGTGACGCCGTGGCGGATTGATCCTGGTTGCGGTCGTTCATGCTTCTTCCCCCTGAAATTATTCTTTTGCGGATGCCGGTCCGGCGGCATTGGCCCTGACGCTACCGCCAAATGAATCAGCCGGGCAAATATTTTGCGCACCATTCTGCCCACGATTTTGCCCACTTGCTCAGGGGCTTGGCGGCCATTGACCTGCATCAACAGCGGCGCCGCGGCGGCGTGGTTTTATCGCTTTGAAAAACAGGAGAAATGCCATGATCGCCAGCGATGTCATGACCCGCAAAGTGATTTCGATCGATCCAGATGCGACCGTGCTGCAGGCGGCGCGACTGATGCTGCAACACCGCATCAGTGGGCTGCCGGTGCTCGACAAGTCCGGCAAGCTGGTGGGCGTGCTGTCGGAAGGCGATTTTTTGCGCCGCCGCGAAACCAAAACCGAGCGCCACCGCTCGCGCTGGCTTGAGTTCCTCATGGGGCCAGGCCCGATGGCGACGGAATACGCTCATTCGCACGGCAACAAAGTGTCGGAAGTGATGACCACCGAAATCCGGACCGTCGATGAGAACGCGTCGCTTGAGGAAATCGTCGAGTTGATGGAGAAGCACCGCATCAAGCGCGTGCCGGTGATGTCCGGCAGCATCCTGGTCGGCATCGTCACGCGTTCGAACCTGATGTATGCGATGGTCAGCATGGCGCGCGTCGCGCCGGATGTGATCCGGTCGAAGGACGACGCTGGAATTCGCGAGCAGTTGCTTGAAGAAATGAAAAAGGAACACTGGGCGCCGGTGGCGCTGACCAATGTCGTCGTCAATGACGGCATCGTCGAGTTATGGGGCGTTGTTGTCGACGATCGCCAGCGCGAGGCGCTGAAGATCGCCGCCGAAAACATTCCCGGCGTCAAGGCCGTGAAGGATCACCTGGTCTGGGTCGAACCGATGACCGGCATGGCGATCGAGGCGCAAGGCAAGGCCGCGGCGAACTAGTCCGCTGCCACGCACGGGCGGTTCCAGATTATCGAATTGAAATCCGCGCCTGGGTTTTTGCGGGCGTCGAGAAGGCGCGCTGCTGTGGCCCGCAAATCGGCGTGGCACGTGCTTTTGTCGTTTCCAGCTCTAAATATTTTGCCGGTCCAGAGCCTTTTGGCCGTCGATGCCGCACTGCGGTTGCGGTGCCTTATATCTCACTGCTTTTGATCTTGCTCAACGCGCGACCCCGGCTGCGGTCGATGATGCACATCACAGCGGAATATCTCCGCCGGGGAAAATGAGTCATGTCAAACATCGCACAGCCGGCGCCGGGCGCCGCTGGATCTGTCGTCAAGCCGGTTAATTGGATCGCATCGAACTGGGGCCTCTTGGCCGCTATCGCCGCGCTGGTTACCATTTTGCTGCTGCCGACGCCGGCTAACCTGCCGGTCGCCGGGCATCACATGCTCGCCATTCTCGCATTCGCCGTCATTCTCTGGATGACCGAAGCGGTCGACTATGCGGTGTCTGCCATCGTCATCGCCGTGCTGATGGCATTTCTGCTCGGCCTGGCGCCAAGCGTCGCCAATCCCAAAATCCTGCTCGGCACCAGCGGCGCGCTGACATTGGCTTTTAGCGGCTTCGCCAATACCGCGCTGGTGCTGGTCGCCTCGGCACTGTTTCTCGCCGCGGCGATGACCGTGACCGGCCTCGACAAGCGCATCGCGCTCAGCATTTTGTCGCGAACCGGCACCGAGACTCACCATGTCGTCATCGGCACCATTTTCGTCGGATTCGTCATCGCGCTGATGGTGCCGTCGACCACTGCGCGCGTCGCCTGCCTGGTGCCGATCACGCTCGGCATTATTTCGGCTTATGGCGTCAACAAGCGCGGCGCGTTTGCCAGCATGCTGATGATTACCACGGTGCAGGCCGCCAGCATCTGGAATGTCGGCATCAAGACCGCGGCGGCGCAGAACATGGTCGCCATTGGCTTTATCGAAAAGGCGTTCAATCAGACCATCACCTGGCTCGACTGGCTGATCGCCGCCGGGCCCTTCGCGATCCTGATGTGCGTTGCCCTCTATTTCGTCATGACGCGCATGATGCCGCCGGAAGTGGCCGAAGTACCGGGCGGCCATGAAGGCATCCGGAAGTCGCTGGCCGACCTCGGTCCGATCAAGGCATCCGAGCTGAAACTGTTGCTCCTGTCGCTGACCCTGATCGGCTTCTGGGCGACCGAGGGCATCCTGCACAAATTCGACACCTCGACCACGACCATCACCGCCGTCGCGCTGATGTTCATGCCCGGCTTCGGCATTCTCACCTGGAAGGACGCGCAGGCGCGCATTCCGTGGGGCACGGTGATCCTGTTCGGCGTCGGCATCAGCCTCGGCACCGCGCTGTTGCAGACCAACGCCGCGACCTGGCTCGCCAATATAGCCGTCGCCGAGTTCGGTTTGAAGAACGCCACGGCGCTGTTCATCCTCGGCACGATGAGCCTGTTCCTGGTGGTGATCCATCTCGGCTTTGCCAGCGCAACCGCGCTTGCTTCCGCCATGATCCCGATCGTCATCGCTGTGCTCAAAGGCGTCGCGACGCCCGGCATCAACATCATTGGCATGACGATGCTGCTGCAGTTCGTGGTCTCGTTCGGCTTCATCCTGGTGGTGAACGCGCCGCAGAACATGGTCGCCTACGGCACCGAGACCTTCAACGCCCGCGATTTCGTCCGCACCGGTCTGGTGCTGACCGTGGTCGCGCTCGCTCTGGTCATGCTGCTCGGCGCCACCTACTGGCGCTGGCTCGGCTACGTCTAGGCCGGGACAAGTGGCCCGCACCTCCATCGCCGTTGTATTTGCAGGAAGCGGCGGCTCCGGCGCGATGAGCGCCGGGGCCGTGTTCCTTCGGGCGGCCGCCAATGCCGGTTACTACGGCATGATGACACAACTGTTCGGCGCGCAGGTGCGCGGCGGCGAGTCGGCGTCGCTGGTGCAGGTCTCGACTATTCCGATCGAAACCCAGCCCGACTGCTACGATCTCTTTGTCGCCCTCGATTGGGACAAGGTCGAGCAGTTCGCTGCCGAAATCCCGCTCGACGGCAACAGCATCATCCTGGCCGATCCGGCGGAAGGGCCAGTGCCGGCCGGCATCGCCAGATCGAAGGGCCGCGTCGTCGGGCTGGCGATGAACGATCCGAGCGACAACAAGCTCGCACGCGCGTTGCGCGGCAAGCGCGTCAACATGTTTGCGGCCGGTTGCATCGGTGCGCTGACCGGCATTGCGGAAGCCGACGTGAAGGCGGCGATCGAGACGATCTTCGACGGCAAGGGCGCGGATATGATCGCCGCCAATGCGGCGGGTGCGGCGCTCGGCGCGCAGGCCGCACCTGCGCTGGCGCTCGATTTGCAGCTCGACCCGCCGCGAAAGGCGGCGCGCTGGCTGATCAATGGCAATCAGGCGGTCGCGTTCGGCGCGTTGCGCGGCGGCGTGCGCTTCGTCGGCTGTTATCCGATCACGCCGGCCACCGATCTGGTCGAATGGCTGGCGCCGCATCTCATCAAACTGGGCGGCCGGTTGGTGTTGGGCGAGGACGAACTGGCGTCGGTCAACATGACATTGGGCGCGTCCTATGGCGGCACGCCGGCGATGACCGTCACCTCCGGACCCGGTTTCTCATTGATGATCGAGACATTAGGCTTGGCGGTGGCCGCCGAGATTCCGTTCGTGCTGGTCAACGTCATGCGCGCAGGGCCTTCGACCGGCATCGCCTCGAAGACCGAGCAGAGCGACATCAATCTTGCCGTCTATGGCGGTCACGGTGACGCGCCGCGCATTGTGCTGGCGCCGGTCTCGGTTGCCGACTGCGTCAATACCGGCGAATACGCCGTCTATGTCGCCGAATCGTTGCAGACGCCGGTGATCGTCCTGTCCGATCAGGCGCTCGGCCAGGCGACGACGGTGATCGATCCGTCGGCTGAGCGGCCGGCGCCGCTCGCGCGCCGCGTCAATGGCGTCGCGCCCGGCAAGCCGTTCAAGCGTTATGCGACCGGCGGCGATCCGGTAACGCCGATGCCTTTGCCCGGCACGCCGCATCTTGAATGGGTGGCCGAAGGCCTCACCCATAACGAAGCCGGATTGCCGGCGAGCGGCGCAGCCGCGCATGTCGCGCAGATCGAGAAGCGGGCGAAGAAGTTCAGCCGGTTCGATCCGGGCGCGCATTGGGGCGAAGTCTGGGGCGAGGGCGATGTCGCCATCCTCGCCATCGGCTCGACCGTCGGCCCGGCGCGCGCAGCGGCCAATCGCCTTGCGGCGAACGGCCACAAGGTCCGCGTCATTGCCTTGCGTGTGCTGTCGCCGCTGCCGCTAGCGGCGCTGACCCGCGCGCTCGACGGTGTGCGCCGCATTGTCGTCATCGAACAGAACCACGGCGCGCAGCTCTATCATTATCTGCTCGGCCACAAGGCCATCCCGCCTGGCGCCGAGAGCATCGCCCGGCCCGGCCCGTCGCCGTTCCGCCCATCGGAGATCGCCAGTTATGTGGTGTGACGGAGAAATATGATGACCGACAGCACCACGGCAACGCGCACCGAACAACCGCACTGTGTTTTTGACGCCAAGGATTTTTCCTCCGGCGCACATCCGGTCTGGTGTCCCGGTTGCGGCGATTACGGCGTGCTGGCCGCGCTGGAGCGCGCGCTCGCAAAGCAAGGCCGGCCGCCGCATGAGGTCGTGCTGGTGTCCGGCATCGGTTGCTCGTCGCGCCTGCCCGGTTACATGAGCACCTACGGTTTCCATGGCGTGCATGGCCGCGCGCTGCCGGTCGCCACCGGGCTGAAGCTGACGCGGCCCGATCTCGAGGTCATCGCCGTCGGTGGCGACGGCGACGGCTATTCGATCGGTGGCAACCACTTCATCCATGCCTGCCGGCGCAATGTCGACATGCTCTACCTGGTCATGGACAATCGCGTTTACGGCATGACCAAGGGTCAGCCGTCGCCGACGACGGAAGCCGATTGGGATTCGGACATCGCCCCTGGCGGCATCGGCTTGCGGCCGTTCAATCCGCTGGCGGTGGCGATCGCCTCCGGCGCCAATTATGTCGCGCGCGGATTTTCCGGAGATCCGAATGGTCTCTCCGATCTGATCGTCGATGCCATCCGTTGGCCGGGCTTTGCCTTTATCGAAGTCCTGAGCCCCTGCGTCATCTTCCGTCCCGAGCAACGCGAGTGGAAGAAGATGGTGCGGCCGTCGGCGATTTCCGTCGAGCAGGACCGCGCCGCCGCTACCGCTCTGGTGCTGGCCGACGATGGCTTCAGCTTGGGCGTTCTTTACCGCGGCGATCGCGCCTCGATCGCGCCGGCTTTGAAGCCGGAGATTTCCGTCGCCGACGTCGAACGCGAATTCATGGTCGCCGTCTGAGCGGTGAATTCAACGCGGCGTTGATATGCGTCAATCGTACCAATCGGCGCA
>CAITJJ010000155.1 GCA_903892675.1 uncultured Hyphomicrobiales bacterium
ACAAAAGTCCGTAGCAGATCGGTCGGAATATTAGTCATGCGAGCCCCCATAACGTCGCTGCGACAGCACCGGCACCTTCAGGCACTTCAAATTACCTAGACAACCTCAAGTAATATTGCAAAACTCTACCACTTCCAAGCGAGTCATCAATTTCCCGATCCGGCCCTTAACAACAGACCTTATAGTTGCATCGAAGGCAACTTCGCGTTTTATGAAACTCACCCCGCCGGTTACCGGGGGACGTTATTTAATGCGCTCAAGAATGCTCACATAATTCGCGACCGCCGCCCCTCCCATGTTGAATATGCCACCCAGGCGTGCATTTTTGATCTGCAGGTCGCCTGCCGTGTCGGTGAGTTGCATCGCGGTGAGGGCATGCATCGATACGCCGGTAGCGCCAATTGGGTGACCCTTGGCCTTCAGGCCGCCGGAGGGGTTGACCGGCAGCTTGCCGTCCTTTTGCGTCCAGCCTTCCTTGATGGCGCGCGCGCCTTGCCCTTCGGCCGTCAGGCCCATCGCCTCATATTCGATCAGCTCGGCGACGGTGAAACAGTCATGGGTTTCGACAAATGAGAGATCGCTGAGGTCGAGACCTGACATTGCGAGCGCGCGTTGCCAGCCGAGCGCGCATCCCTCGAACTTGAGAATATCGCGCTTCGACATCGGCAGGAAATCCTGCACATGCTCGGCGGCGCGGAATGCGACGGCCTTGCCGAGCTTGAGCGCGGTTCCGACATCGGCCAGCACGACCGCGGCAGCGCCGTCCGACACCAGCGAGCAGTCGGTGCGCTTGAGCGGCCCGGCGACGAACGGATTTTTCTCGCTCTCGGTGCGGCAGAAATCGTAACCGAGATCCTTGCGCATCTGCGCGTACGGATTGCCGACACCGTTCTTGTGATTCTTGGCCGCGATCATGGCCAGCGCGTCGGACTGGTCGCCGTATTTCTGGAAATAGCGCGCGGCGATCTGGCCGAAGACGCCGGCAAAACCGCCTTCGATCTCGGCCTCCTCGCGCACGTAAGACGCTTTCAACAGGTTGCGGCCGATTTCGGCGGCAGGCGTCGTCGTCATCTGCTCGACGCCGACCGCCAGCACGATGCGCGCTGCCTTAGCCTCGATCGCCTTGATGCCCTGATGCACGGCGGCGGAACCGGTCGCACAGGCATTTTCCACCCGCAGCGCGCGCTTGAAGCGCAGGTCGGGCGAGGCCTGCAGCACCAGCGAGGCGGTAAAGTCCTGCGCCGAAAAGCCGGCGTTGAAATGGCCGAGGACGATTTCGTCGACGTCCCTGGCCTCAATTCCGGCATCGGCCAGGGCCTCGGTGGTCACCCGAACGATCAGGCTTTCGACCGTCTCGCCGTTAAGCTTACCGAAGGGGGTGTGCGCCCAGCCGACTATCGCCGCGGTCATCGAATTCTCCCAGATTGTCTCATTGCCGAATTTTGGTCGTATTACTTGGTCAGGAACAGCGATGGTCGTCGTTGCACATTGCTATGGCAGGGCCGGTCACCATGTTGAAAGGCGGGACGTCGCTGCCTTTGCCTCAGATCAAAAGCTTCGTTAGTTTAGCGTTACCACCCATGGAACCCAACCACTTCGTGGCTCCGTGACGAGGCCCGCAATCGCCAATCCAGCAGACCGGACCCACGATTTTGACCTTTTTTAACCGCTTCAGCCGCCGTGCCCTGATCATCGCCATTGCCGCGGCGGCGCTGGCGACGCAGGCATCCAGCCGCGCCCAGGCCGAGGCGCAGTTATTGATCGAAGCGGCGACCGGCAAGGTTCTGCATGCCGAAAACGCCACCTATCCCTGGTATCCGGCCTCGGTCACCAAGCTGATGACCGCCTACACGACTTTGCGCGCCGTCAAGGAACAGCGCATCACCTTCAACACGCTGATCACCATGTCGCGCAACGCGGTGGCGCAGCAGCCGACCAAAATGGGCTTCAAGCTCGGCACCACGCTGACCATCGACAATGCGCTCAAGATGCTGATGGTGAAATCCGCCAATGACGTCGCGGTCGCCATCGCCGAAGGCGTCGGCGGGTCGCTCGAAGGCTTCGCCGACATGATGAACGCCAATGCGCGCCGCCTCGGCATGTCGCAGAGCAACTTCGTTAATCCGAACGGACTGCCGGCGGAAAACCACGTCTCGTCGGCGCGCGACCTCGGCATTCTCGCACGCGCCCTGATCCGGGAGTTTCCCGAGGCCGATTCCTATTGGCACATTCATTCGATCCGCTACGGCAATCGAGTGATGAAGAACTACAACAATCTGATCGACCGTTATCCCGGCGCCGACGGCATGAAGACGGGCTTCATCTGCGCCTCGGGTTACAATGTCGTCGCCTCCGCGACCCGCAACGGCCGCCGCCTGATCGCCGTCGTGCTCGGCGCCTATTCCGGCGCAGTGCGGGCGCAGAAGGCGGCACAGTTGCTCGAACGCGGCTTCGGCAGCGGCGGCCTGACCTGGCTGACGCCTTCGCTCGGCACGGTCGACGCGATGGCGCCGATCGACGCCCAGCCGCCGAACCTGCGCGAGGAAATGTGCGGCGGCCACCGGCGCAAGCCGCCGTCGGAAGACAATCAGGAAGAAGAAGTCGAGGCCGCCGGCACGCCGGCCGAGGGTAGCGAAGCCGGCAACGGCCAAGATGCCAACAGTCAGGCCTTCATGCTGTCGAATCTGAAGACCGCGGCCGGCAAGTTCGTACTCGGTCCGCCGGTCGATACGACGCCGCCGGTTGTGGTGTTTACCGGCCCGGCCGATAGACCCGATAGTGTCGCGCAAACCGCTGGCGGCGGCAGCAAGAAGAAAAAGAAGGTCGCGGCCAAGCCCGCGGCAGCCAAATCGTCGGAAGCGAAGTCTGCCGACACAAAGCCATCCGCCGAGGCCAAGCCTGCGGCAGCGCAAAAGCCCGCGACCGCGCAAAAGCCCGCGGCCACGGCCAAGCCGGCAAAGCCGAAGGTCTCGTCGGTCGCGCAATGAGCGAGGCCGACAGAAGCGCGGCGCGCCGAACCCCGCCGGTGCCGATCCCGCTCACTTTGCTCACCGGCTTTCTTGGCGCCGGCAAGACCACCTTGCTCAACCGGCTGCTGAAGGATCCGGCGCTGGCCGACACCGCCGTCATCATCAATGAATTCGGCGAGGTGTCGCTCGACCATCTGCTGGTCGATTATGTCGGCGACAACATGGTGGTTCTGCAATCGGGCTGCCTGTGCTGTACTTTGCGCGGCGATCTGGTCGACGGGCTTGAGAAGCTTTTGCGCGATCTCGACAATGGCCGCGTCAAATTCAGCCGCGTGCTGCTGGAGACCACCGGACTGGCCGATCCGGCGCCGGTGCTGCATACGGCGATGGCGCATCCCTATCTGGTCAAGCGCTTCAGGCTCGACGGCGTGGTGACGGTCGTTGACGCCGTCAATGGCGAAGGTGCGCTCGACGCGCATCCCGAAGCGGTCAAGCAGGTTGCGGTCGCCGACCGCATCGTGCTGAGCAAGACCGATCTCGCAGCACCCGCAGGGGCAACGCGCCTGCTCGATCGCCTGCGCGCGCTTAACCCGGCCGCCATCGTACTCGATGCGGCGAAAGGCGAAGCGACCGCCGAGCGCCTGCTTAATTGCGGGCTGTACGACCCAGCGCGCAAAATTCCCGACGTGAAGAAATGGTTGGCGGCCGAGGCCTATGCCGACGCGCATTCGCACGATCATGCGCACGGCCATCATCACCATCACGACGTGAACCGGCACGACGATCATATCGTGTCGTTCGTTCTGACGACCGACAAGCCGATCCCGGCCGGCACGCTCGACATGTTCCTCGAACTGCTGCGCGCCACCTACGGCGCCAATCTGCTGCGCATGAAGGGCATTGTCGACGTCGCCGAAATGCCCGGCACGCCCGTCGTCGTGCATGGTGTGCAGCACGTTTTCCACCCGACGGCGCAGCTCGAGCGATGGCCGGACGAAGACCGCCGCACAAAGCTGGTATTTATTACGAAGGATCTCCCCGAGCGCACCGTGCGTGAGCTTTTCGAGGCTTTTCTGGGCGCGGCCGCGCCCGACCGTCCGGACCGCGCCGCCTTGACCGATAACCCGCTTATCCCCTTCGGCGGGTCAGATAGCCGCGCCCGATAAGTTCCGGCGGCCTTGCATGCGGGGCCGGTTGGTCGGATGCTGGTGCCGATTTGACCGTTGGCCAGAGGGAAACCGGACCGGCGGCAGAGGGGGGATTCATGGAACGCATCTGGCTCAAGAGCTATCCGCCCGGCGTGCCGGCCGAAATCGACCCGTCTACCTATCCGTCGCTGGTCGCCATTTTCGAGGAAAGCTTCAAGGCCCATCGCGGCAAGAAAGCTTTCATCTGCATGGGCGCGTCGATCACCTTCGACGAACTCGACCGTTCCTCGCAGGCGCTCGGCGCCTGGTTGCAGAGCAAGGGCCTCAAGCGCGGCGCCCGCGTCGCCATCAAGATGCCGAACGTGCTGCAATATCCGATTGCGCTGCTGGCGATCCTGCGCGCCGGCTACACCGTGGTGAACGTCAATCCGCTGTACACGCCGCGCGAACTGGAATTCCAGCTCAAGGACTCCGGCGCCGAAGCCATCATCGTGTTGGAAAATTTCGCGCATACTTTGGCGCATGTGATCGCCAAGACCAATGTCAAACACGTCGTCGTTGCCAGCATGGGCGACCTGCTCGGCCTGGTGAAGGGCGCGATCGTCAATTACGTCGTGCGCCATGCCAAGAAGATGGTGCCGCCGTTTTCGCTGCCGGGTTCTTACCGATTCAAAGAAGTCATTGCCGCCGGGCGCGGCATGAAACTGGACAGACCGACGCTCGGGCCAGACGACATCGCCTTCCTCCAATATACCGGCGGCACCACCGGCGTCTCCAAGGGCGCGACCTTGTCGCACCGCAATGTCGTCGCCAACACCATGCAGGCTTACGCCTGGCTTCAGCCGGCGCTGATGCGCGAGCCGCGCGTCGAGCAACTTTTCATGGTCGCAGCGCTGCCGCTGTCGCACATCTTCGCGCTCACCGCCTGCGCGCTGATCGGCGTGCGACTCGGCGGCGTTTGCCTGCTCATTCCCAATCCGCGCGACATTCCGAATTTGATCAAGGAACTGTCGAAGTACAAGGTCAACTTCTTCCCGGCCGTAAACACTTTGTTCAACGCCATGCTCAACCATCCCGACTTCGGCAAGATCGACTGGAGCATGCTCAAATCGGCGATCGGCGGCGGCATGGCCGTGCAGCGATCGGTAGCGGAGCGCTGGCTACAGGCAACCGGCAAGCCGATCATCGAGGCCTATGGACTGTCGGAAACCTCGCCGGGGCTTACCGCCAACCGCTGCGATATTCCGGAATGGACCGGCGGCATCGGCTATCCGTTCCCCTCGACCGACATTGTTATCCTCGACCCCGACGACAAGGAAGTGCCGCTCGGCGAAGCCGGCGAAATCTGCGCCATGGGACCGCAGGTGATGGTCGGCTACTGGAACCGGCCGGACGAGACCGCCAAGGTGATGACCAAGGACGGCTTTTTCCGCACCGGCGACATCGGCATCATGGAGCCGTCGGGCATGGTCAGAATCGTCGACCGCAAGAAGGACATGATCTCGGTGTCGGGCTTCAAGGTGTTCCCCAACGAGGTCGAGGACGTGGCGATGATGCAAGGCGCGATCGTCGAATGCGCCGCCGTCGGTGTGCCCGATCCGCATTCCGGCGAGGCGGTGAAGCTGTTCGCAGTCAGCAAGTCGCCGGATCTGACCGACGTCGAGTTGCGCAGCTTCATGCACGGCAAGCTCGCCGCCTACAAGTTGCCGAAGTATATCGAGTTCCGCCACGAACTGCCGAAGACCAATGTCGGCAAAATCCTGCGCCGGGCGCTGCGGGATAATCCATGAGCGATGCGGTTAATCCATGAGCGAAGCGGCGACGGCGCGCGCCGCCGATGTCGTTGCCTTCTGGCGCGAGGCAGGGCCGAAAGCCTGGTTCAAGAAGAACGAGGTGTTCGATGCCGACATTCGCCGGCGATTTCTCGCGACGCATGAGGCGGCCGCCGCCGGACAACTGACCGAGTGGGAACACAACGCCGAGGGCGCGCTGGCGCTGCTCGTCCTGCTCGATCAGTTTCCGCGCAACATGTTTCGCGGGTTGCCGCGCATGTTCACGACCGATCCCATGGCGCGCGCCATCGCGGCGGGCTCTATCGTGCGTGGCCACGATGCGCAGGTCGACAAGAACTTGCGCAATTTCTTCTATCTGCCGTTCGAGCATTCCGAAGACCTGAGGGATCAGGAACGGTCCATCGCACTGTGCAAGGCGGCGGGCGACGCCGACAGTCTGAAATGGGCGGAAATCCACGCTGACATCATCCGCCGCTTCGGCCGCTTTCCGCACCGCAACGCCGTGCTCGGCCGCGCCACCACGCCGGAAGAACAGAAATTTCTCGACAGCGGCGGATTTGGCGGGTGACCGTCAATGCGTGTAAGAGAATTCCCATGACAAAATTTCACGGCGTTTATCCTTATCTCGTTTCCCCCATCGACGCGCAAGGCCGCATCAAGACCGATGTGCTGGCGCGCCTCGCATCCGATCTCGTCGATGCCGGCGTGCACGGCCTGACTCCGCTCGGTTCGACCGGTGAATTTGCGTACCTGACGCGCGAGCAACGCGACGCCGTGGTCAGGACCACGATTCAAGCGGCGCACAAGCGCGTGCCGGTGATCGCCGGCGTCGCCTCGACCTCGACCGCCGACGCGGTCGAGCAGGCAAAGCGCTATCAGGGCTTCGGCGCCGACGGCATCCTCGCCATTCTTGAGGCT
>CAITJJ010000156.1 GCA_903892675.1 uncultured Hyphomicrobiales bacterium
AACCTTGGCGCCCATGCGGGCCATCGCGCCTAACATTTCCGAGCGCATGTCCTGCGCCGAGTCCTGCGGCGGCACCGGGAAGTAGCCCTTCT
Organism: uncultured Hyphomicrobiales bacterium; assembly: GCA_903892675.1. GTDB lineage: Bacteria > Pseudomonadota > Alphaproteobacteria > Rhizobiales > Xanthobacteraceae > Pseudolabrys. The sequence goes on from CAITJJ010000156.1 coordinate 93, forward strand.
TGACGCCGACGCGGTGGCCGAGATTGCCGCCTTCGTAATCGGTGTCGGAGTTGGTCGGCAATTCGATCGAGTCGACCTTGAAGCCGGTGTTGTACATGTCGGCTTTGTACTTGACGTCGTCGAACACGAAGAACTCAGCTTCCGGTCCGAAATAGATGGTGTCGCCGAGGCCGAGCGACTTCACCAGCGCTTCGGCCTTCTTGCACATGCCGCGCGGGTCGCGGTTGTAGGATTCGCCGGTGGTCGGCTCGAGCACGTCGCAGACCAGGACGAGGGTGGTTTCGGCGAAGAACGGATCGATGCAGGCCGAAGCCGGGTCCGGCATCAGGCACATGTCGGATTCGTTGATCGCCTTCCAGCCGGCGATCGACGAGCCGTCGAACATCTGGCCTTCCGAGAACGTGTCTTCTTCGATCATGCCGACGTCGAAAGTGACATGCTGCCACTTGCCGCGCGGATCGGTGAAGCGGAAATCGACGTATTTGACGTCGTTATCCTTGATCAACTTCATGACATTCTTGGCTGTCGTCATGGGTAGCGTTTCCCCTTACTGGCTGGAAGTTTCAGGGGGGACATTTGGCCAAGCGCTAGATGGCGTCAATACCGGATTCACCGGTTCTGATGCGGATTGCCTCTTCAATATTGGAAACGAAGATCTTGCCGTCGCCGATCCGGCCGGTCTGGGCGGCGCGGCGGATGGCGTCGACCGCCTTGTCCAGCATCTCGTCGCCGAGAACGATCTCGATTTTCACCTTGGGCAGGAAATCGACGACGTATTCGGCGCCGCGGTACAGTTCGGTATGGCCCTTCTGGCGGCCGAAGCCCTTGGCCTCGGTGACGGTGATGCCTTGCAGGCCGACTTCCTGCAGCGCTTCCTTCACCTCGTCGAGCTTGAAGGGCTTGATGATGGCCTCGATTTTCTTCATTTACGAAATCTTTCTCCCTGGACCAGTCGCTTGGTCGCTTGAATTCGCCGCGTGCTACCGCGCTGAACGTTCGCGGCTAAGTTAGCAGGTCTTGTGCCAACCCGGTGTGACCGCAAAAGCCATTTCGCGGCAAGGGTTTGCCTGATGAGCCGGCACACGATACCGCAACTGCCTAAATGTCGATGCCTGACGATTGGGCATACTGCATAAATATTGGTCGACAGCCAAGATCATGTTGCGGCGCAGCGGGTTGTCGCAATTTGTCGGCCCCCGAGCGGGCCGTTAGGGTCGGACGCATGAACGAGCTTTTGACCACCGCCGAGATGGCCGAAGCTGACCGGCTGACCATCGCCGGCGGCACGCCGGGCTTCGAGCTGATGGAGCGAGCGGGGATCGCAGTGGCGGATCACGCCGACGGAATTATTCGCGGGCGGCGTATCGTTGTCGTTGCCGGGCCGGGCAACAATGGCGGCGACGGATTTGTCGCGGCGCGGTCTGTCCAACGTTTCGCGCTGGACGTGCGCGTCAGCTTCGTCGGCGACAAAAGCAAATTGCGCGGCGATGCCGCGATCGCCGCCGAGCGCTGGAAAGGTCCGGTCGATGCGGCCGCGCCCGAGCAACTGGCCGGCTGCGGTCTGATCATCGACGCGCTGTTCGGCGCCGGCCTTGACCGCGAGGTGACCGGGCAGGCGCGGACGATGATCGAGGCGATCAATGCCGCGGGCGTCCCGGTGATCGCGGTCGACCTGCCGAGCGGCATCAACGGCACGACCGGCGCGGTGATGGGCGTCGCCGTCAAGGCCAGCCACACCGTGACCTTCTTCCGCCGCAAGCCCGGGCATCTGCTGCTGCCGGGACGGCTGCATTGCGGCACGCTCGACGTCGCCGATATCGGCATTCCGGACAGCGTGCTGACGGCGATCCGGCCGCAGACCTTCGCCAACGGACCGCAGCTGTGGGCCGAGCGATTTCCCATTCCCCGGCCCGAGAGCCACAAATATGCCCGGGGCCACGCCGTGGTGGTCTCCGGGGGCATGGCGAGCACCGGCGCCGGACGGCTGGCGGCGCGCGGCGCGTTGCGGGCCGGCGCAGGCCTCGTGACCATCGCCAGCCCGCGCGAGGCTTTGCCGGTCAACGCGGCGGCGAGCCTGGCGGTGATGGTGCGGCCGGTCGACGGCGCGGCCGAGCTGGCGGTGCTGTTGGCCGACCGGCGGCTCAATGCTGTGGTGCTGGGGCCGGGCGGCGGCGTTGGACAGGCCATGCGCGAGCTGGTGCTGGCGGCGCTCGACAGCGAGGCGGCGGTGGTGCTGGACGCCGATGCGCTCAGCAGCTTCGCGGACAATCCGGACGCGCTGTTCGCGGCGATCAAAAGCCGGCGGCAAGGCGGCGTTGTTCTGACGCCGCACGATGGAGAATTCAATAGATTATTCAATTCAATAAAGGAAGAATCTCAAGTTCATTCAAAGCTTGAGAAAGCGCGGACAGCCGCACGCATCAGCGGCGCCGTCGTGCTGCTCAAGGGCGCCGATACGGTGGTCGCCGCGCCGGACGGGCGGGCCGCGATTGCCGACAATGCGCCGCCTTACCTCGCCACCGCCGGGGCCGGCGACGTGCTGGCCGGGATGATCGCCGGGCTGCTTGCGCAAAAGATGGGACCGTTCGACGCGGCGAGCGCCGCCGTCTGGCTGCATGGCGAGGCGGCGTCCGCGTTCGGGCCCGGCCTCATCGCCGAGGATCTGCCGGACGCCGTGCCCGCCATCTACCGGCGGCTGTTTGCCGATTTGGTTGCACGCGCGGCCCCACGCTCTTGAGTGCGGCCGTTAGCCACCCATTTTAACGCAGCGGCGGGAATTTTGCGTGCTATAAGCCCGCCGCCCGCAAGGCGGCTGTTTGTGCCTTGCCCGATGCGGCCCGGCGCGTTATGCCCCGGCGCAAGGATCGTTCTAAGAAGTTCTAGGAATACGTCTTTTGGCGGCCCTTTGCGGGCGTGGCGGAATTGGTAGACGCGCTGGATTTAGGTTCCAGTGGCGAAAGTCGTGGGGGTTCGAGTCCCTCCGCCCGCACCAGCAAGGTCTTCAAGTCTGACGAATCCGTTTTCAAGACAACGCGGGTAGGGCCCCGCGTCCCGACACCTCCGGCGCGCCCCGCCGCATTCAACTGCCGGCGCCGCGCGCGTGACAAGCAACGAAGTGAGATCATGCAGGTTACCGAAAAACTGTCCGAAGGCCTCAAGCGCGAATTTGCTGTGGTCGTTCCCGCTGCCGAACTCCAAGCCAAGGTCAGTTCGCGCCTGGACGAGCTCAAGGACCGCGTGAAGATCAACGGCTTTCGGCCGGGCAAGGTGCCGGTCGCGCATCTCAAGCGCGTCTATGGCCGTTCGGCGATGGCGGAAGTGATTGAGGCGACCATTCGCGACACCAATAACCAGATCGTCACCGAACACGGTTTCAAGCTGGCGTCCGATCCGAAGGTGACGCCGCCGATCGACGAAGCCGCGTTTGAAAAGCTGGCCGCCGGCGCGACCGATCTCAGCTACACCATGGCCGTCGAAATCGTGCCGGAAATCAAGCTCGCCGATTTCAAGTCCATCAAGCTCACCCGCCTGACCAGCGACGTCAGCGACGCCGAGATCGACGAGAGCATAGCCCGCATTGTCGACCAGAACCGTCCCTACGCGGCCAAGGCCGAAGGCGCGAAGGCGGCAAGCGGCGACCGCGTCAACATTGCCTTTGTCGGCACCATCGGCGGCGTGCCGTTCGAAGGCGGCACCGGCGACGACATCGCCGTGCAGATCGGCTCCAACACCTTTATTCCCGGCTTCGAGGAACAGCTCATCGGCATCGGCGCCGGTGACAACCGCACCGTCAAGGCGACGTTCCCGGCCGCCTACGCCAACGCCGAACTGGCCGGCAAGGAAGCCGAATTCGCCGTCACCGCCAAATCGATCGAAGCGCCCGGCGCCATCACCGTCGACGACGACTTCGCCAAGTCGCTCGGCCTCGATTCGCTCGCCAAGCTGCGCGATGCCGTCAAGGACCGCGTCGGCCGCGACCAGCAGGCGATGTCGCGCCAGAAGCTCAAGCGGGCGCTGCTCGACGAACTCGACAAACTGCACTCCTTCGATCCGCCGCCGACCATGGTTGAAGACGAATTCAGCCGCGTCTGGAGTTCGGTCAACGAGGAACTGGCTAGCGAGAAGAAGACCTTCGCGGACGAGAATACCACCGAGGAAAAGGCGCGCGACGAATACCGCGCCATCGCCGCCCGCCGCGTGCGCCTCGGCCTGGTGCTCGCGGAGATCGGCGAGAAGAACAATATCACCGTGACCGACGAAGAACTCAGCCGCGCCATCGCCGAACGGGCGCGTCAGTTCGCCGGCCAGGAACAGCAGGTGTGGGACTACTTCCGCAAGAATCCGCAGGCCGTCGCCTCGGTGCGGGCGCCGATCTTCGAGGAAAAGGTGGTCGACTTCATCGTCGAGCTGGCCGATGTGACCGACAAGAAGGTGACGCGCGAGGAATTGCTCAAGCCGGACGACGAATCAGTCGCCTGACGCAACCGCACGTCTTTGTACAGCGACTTGTGACGGAGCCTTAACGGTCTCCGTCATTCGTTTGTCTGGCGTCCGCTTTGGGGCTTGCGTTAAGGCCGTGGCGAAAATAGATCATCGACATGCGGGTTGCGGCTAATCTGGCCGGAATGATTCGCGTCGCTTTGCCCATCGCGTCGCCTTGCCCTTGGAGCCGAAATGAGAGATCCGGTCGATACCTACATGAACCTCGTGCCGATGGTGGTCGAGCAGACCAATCGCGGCGAACGGGCCTACGACATCTTTTCGCGGCTGTTGAAGGAACGGATCATCTTTATCACCGGTCCGATCGAAGACAGCATGGCGACATTGGTCGTGGCGCAGCTTCTGTTCCTCGAGGCTGAGAATCCGAAAAAAGAAATCTCGATGTACATCAACTCGCCGGGCGGCGTGG
>CAITJJ010000157.1 GCA_903892675.1 uncultured Hyphomicrobiales bacterium
CTTCGCCGAGGCTGCCGCCGGCGCCATCGGGCTTGAGACGATGTTGAGTGCCGGCTTGCGCCTGGTGCATGCGGGCGACGTCACGCTGCCGTCATTGCTGCGTGCGATGTCGACGCGACCGGCGCAGCGTCTCGGCATCGCCGGCGGCACACTGGCCAACGGCGCTCCGGCCGATCTGATCGTGATCGACACCGACGTGCCCTGGCTGGTCGATCCGAACGAACTCAAATCGAAGTGCAAGAACACGCCGTTCGATGAAGCGCGCATGACCGGCCGCGTCGTGCGCACAATCGTTGCCGGCCGCACCATTTACGAGGCGCTATGAGTCCGATCCTCATCATCGCGCTCGCCTTCGCCTTCGGCTATCTGCTCGGCTCGATTCCGTTCGGCCTGCTCATCACCAAGGCAGCCGGCGGCCCGGACGTCCGCAGCATCGGCTCCGGCAATATCGGCGCCACCAATGTGCTGCGCACCGGCCGCAAAGATTTGGCCGCTGCGACGCTTCTCTGCGACGCCTTCAAGGGTACTATCGCCGTGTTGATCGCCGCGCATTTTGCCGGTCCCACGGCGGCCCTCATCGCCGGGCTAGGGGCGTTTATCGGCCATCTGTTTCCAGTCTGGCTGAAGTTCAAAGGCGGCAAAGGCGTTGCCACTTACATCGGTCTGTTGATTGGGCTCGCCTGGCCCGGCGCGCTGATCTTCATCGCCATTTGGCTACTCGTGGCCTGGCTGGCGCGCTACTCCTCGCTCGCCGCGCTGATCGCCAGCGCGCTGACACCGGTCGGCTTGCTCGGCCTTGGTGAGCCGAACGCGGCGGCGCTGTTCTTTCTACTGACGATCCTGCTGTGGATCATGCACCGGGCCAACATCTCCCGCCTGCTCAATGGCAGCGAAGGCAAGATCGGCGCGAAGAGCTGATATCCCGCGCGGGTTGCGATCCTGTAAATCGGGTTGTGGTCTGCCTGCGGTTAAGCGATGCTGTCCGGGCAATTTCGCCGGGGGGCGCCGTTGAGCGACGGGGTAAGACTGACCGACGAGCAAAGGCTCGACTGGCTGCGCCTGATCCGCAGCGACAATGTCGGCCCGCGCACCTTCCGCGATCTGGTCAACACCTATGGCGGCGCGCGGGCGGCGCTTGCCGCGCTGCCGAAACTGGCGCGCCGCGGCGGCGCTTCCGGCACGCATATCTGTACGGTCGAAGAAGCCGAGACGGAGCTAAAAGCCTGCCGCGCGCGCGGCATCGAACTCGTTGCGCTGGGTGAACCGGATTATCCGGCGCGGCTCCAGACAATTTACGATCCACCGCCATTGCTCGCCGTGCGCGGCAAACTCAGTCTTCTGGCGCAGCCTCTGGTCGCCATTGTCGGCTCGCGCAATGCCTCGGCCGCCGGCGTGAAATTCGCCAGTGGATTGGCGCGCGATCTGGGCGCCACCGGCTTCGGCATCGTCTCCGGGCTGGCGCGCGGCATCGATGCGGCGGCGCACCGGGCAAGCATGGCGACGGGCACAGTTGCGGTACTCGCAGGCGGTCACGAGCGAATCTATCCGCACGACCATGTCGAACTGCTCGACGCCCTGCTCACGGAGGGCGCGGCGGTGTCGGAAATGCCCCTGACCTGGGAGCCGCGCGCGCGCGACTTTCCGCGCCGCAACCGGCTGATCTCCGGCCTCGCGCTCGGCGTCGTCATTGTCGAGGCGGCGCGCCGTTCCGGCTCGCTCATCACCGCGCGCATGGCCGGCGAACAGGGCCGCGAAGTCTTTGCCGTGCCCGGTTCGCCGCTCGATCCGCGCGCCGAAGGCACCAATGGGCTGCTCAAGCAAGGCGCGACATTGGTAACCGAAGCCGCCGACGTCATCGCCGCGCTGGAGCCGATCCTCGGCCGCGGCTTCGATCTGCCGGCGCAAGATCTCCAACAAGAACCGGACGAAATCCCGCTGACGGGCGATACCGAACCCGGCGACGACGAACGCAGCCGCATCGTCTCGCTGCTCGGGCCGACGCCGTCGGCCATCGACGATCTGGTACGCCTCTCGCGCACCTCGCCTGCGATCGTACGCACCGTGCTGCTGGAACTTGAACTGGCCGGCCGGCTGGAACGGCACGGCGGCGCGATGGTGTCGTTGGTGTAGAGTGGCAGCGGCGAGTCGAACCCGGCCGGACACCTTCATGATTTTCAAACGCGCTGCATGGCTGATCGGTATTGTTTTGATGGCCGCCACGCCTGCGCTGGCGCAAGAACAGGAACAAGAGCAATCCTTCGCCGCGTTCGTCACTAAACTGTGGCCGGACGCGCAAGCCAAGGGCGTCACGCGCGCGACCTTCGATACCGCCATGCAGGGCGTCACGCCCGACCCGCGCGTCATCGCCGCGACCAAGAAGCAGCCCGAATACGGCAAGCCGGTCGGCGCTTATATCAACGGCATCGTCACGCCGGGCCGCATCGCGCGCGGCGGCGACAAGGCGCGCGAATGGGCGAGCACGCTCGACGGCGTCGAGAGGAGGTTTTCGGTCGAGCGCTGGGTCCTGCTGGCGCTGTGGGGCATGGAATCCGACTTCGGCGCGGCCAAGGACAAATGGGACGTGTTCCGTTCGCTCGCCTCGCTCGCTTACGTCCAATACCGCCATCCCTATTTTCGCAACGAACTCATCGTCGCCATGGGCATCATGCAGAAGCAGCGGTTCGCGCGCGACAAGATGGTCTCATCATGGGCCGGCGCCATGGGCCAGGCCCAGTTCATGCCGTCGAGCTATGTCGACTATGCCGCCGATTTTTCCGGCGACGGCCACCCCGATATCTGGACCAACGTGCCGGATGTGTTCGGCTCGATCGCCAATTATTTGCAGAAGTTCAAATGGCAGCACGGCATGCCCTGGGGCTTCGAGGTGATCGTGCCGCCCGGCTTCGACACCATGAAGAGCCGCGGCAGTTTCACTGAGTGGCAGAAGCTCGGCGTCCGCCGCGCCGACGGCAAGACCTATCCACGCGAGGGTAACGGCATCATGTTCTTTCCCGCCGGCGCAAAAGGTCCGGCCTTCATCGTCACCGGAAATTTCGATGTCCTGAAGGCCTACAACAACTCCGATGCCTATGCGATCGCGGTTGGGCACCTCGCCGACCGCATGAACGGCGGCGCGCCCATTAAGGCCGCCTGGCCAACCGATGACCGCCCGCTGCCGCGCGAGGCGCGCGTCGCATTGCAGAGGCGGCTCGCCGTGCTTGGCTACAAGGTCAACGAATTCGAAGGGCATGTCGATTTCGATTTGCGCGATAATATTCGCACTGAGCAAAAGAAACTCGGCATGGTGCCGGATGGTAATCCGACGCTTGTCTTTCTGGAAAAGATTGGCGTGACGGCGCCGTGAGCAATTCGGCTCACCCGGAGCGGCGACCGTTCGGACCGTTGTTCCGGGTGTGGCTTTCAGCTTCGAGCCGCACCATTTCAAGCAGGTAGCCTAAGGTATCGAGACCGGTTCGGCGCGACAGGGCCGCAAGATTGGCCGATAGGGACGCAACGTAGCTTGCTACCGCTGATTGGCCACTAGTCTCGTCCTTCGTTTCGGCCATTGTCTTCTTCCGCCGCGAAAGCACCGCATTGCTCGTGTCTTGATTAAAAATACACGGAACAAATCAAATAGTAATACCTATAATAGTGTTAATTATAAAATACATCTCTCGGTTGTATACGCGCGCATTTTCTAAATCCTCCTGTTCACGCCGGAATTGGCTGGTTAGAAGCGCGCTGCTGCCGCCACCGGAACGGCCCTGATTTGACAGTAACGGTCGCCTTCCCCATGTTCCCGGCAACGAGAGACGTCGATTCCGACCCGGTCCGGTGGTATTCGGGCGCATAACCCATTGGAATCTCATGAAAGTTGTCGTTGTCGAGTCGCCTTCCAAGGCGAAGACGATCAACAAGTATCTTGGTCCCGGCTACGAGGTTCTGGCCTCGTTCGGGCATATCCGTGACTTGCCGGCCAAGGATGGCTCGGTCGATCCGGACGCCGATTTCAAGATGCTTTGGGAGGTCGACCCGCAGTCGCAGAAGCGGGTCAACGATATTGCGCGCGCGCTGAAAGGCGCCGACACCCTTATTCTCGCAACCGACCCTGACCGAGAGGGCGAAGCAATTTCCTGGCACGTTCTGGAAGCGCTGAACGAGAAGAACGCGATCAAGAGCCAGAAGATCGAGCGTGTCGTCTTCAATGCCATCACCAAGCAGTCGGTCACCGAGGCCATGAAGCATCCGCGCGCCATCGACGGCGCGCTGGTCGATGCCTACCTCGCCCGCCGCGCCCTCGATTATCTCGTCGGTTTCACGCTGTCGCCGGTGCTGTGGCGCAAACTGCCGGGCGCCCGCTCGGCCGGCCGCGTCCAGTCGGTGGCTTTGCGTCTGGTTTGCGACCGCGAACTCGACATCGAAAAGTTCATCGCCCGCGAATACTGGTCGATCGTCGCCAAGTTGAAGACGCCGCGTAACGAAGAGTTCGAGGCGCGCCTCACCGCCGTCGACGGCACAAAGATGCAGCGTCTGGACATTGGTACCGGTACGCAGGCCGAGGATATCAAACAGGCGCTCGAGGGCGCCAAGTTTACGGTCGCCTCGGTCGAGGCCAAGCCGGCGCGGCGTAACCCGCCACCACCGTTTACAACCTCGACAATGCAGCAGGAAGCCTCGCGCAAGCTCGGCTTCGCGCCCGCCATCGCCATGCGTCTGGCGCAGCGGCTATACGAAGGCGTCGAGATCGACGGCGAAACCACCGGCCTCATTACCTATATGCGCACCGACGGCATCGACATCGCACCGGAAGCGATCGCCGAACTGCGCACCATGATCGGCAAGAACTACGGCAAGGAGTACGTGCCGGGATCGCCGCGCACCTATCAGAACAAGTCGAAGAACGCGCAGGAAGCGCATGAAGCCGTGCGCCCGACATCCGCCAGCCGCACGCCGCAAGAAGTCGCGAAATATGTCGACCGCGATCAGGCGCGTCTTTACGAATTGATCTGGAACCGCGCCGTCGCCAGTCAGATGGAATCGGCCGAACTCGAGCGCACCACTGTCGACATCGTCGCCAAGAACGGCGCGCGCACGATCGATTTGCGCGCCAGCGGCCAGGTGGTGAAGTTCGACGGCTTCCTGACACTCTATCAGGAAGGCCAGGACGAGACCTCCGACGACGATGAGTCGAAGCGCCTGCCCGCGATGGCTGAAAGCGAAATTCTCGCCAAGCAGGCGATCGAAGCCGCCCAGCATTTCACCGAACCGCCGCCGCGCTTTTCCGAGGCGGCTCTCGTCAAGCGCATGGAAGAACTCGGCATCGGCCGACCTTCGACTTATGCGTCAATCCTGCAGGTGTTGCAGGACCGCGGCTATGTCCGCATCGACAAGAAGCGCCTCATCCCGGAAGACAAAGGCCGCGTCGTCGTCGGCTTTCTGGAAAGCTTTTTCCAGAAGTATGTCGAATACGATTTCACCGCCGCGCTCGAAGAACAGCTCGACAAGGTGTCGAACAACGAGATGAACTGGAAGACGGTCCTGCAGAATTTCTGGATCGACTTCATCGGCGCCGTCAACGACATCAAGGAACTGCGCATCACGCAGGTGCTCGATGCACTCAACGAGTTGCTCGGCGCGCACATCTTCCCGGCGCGCGCCGACGGCGGCGACGTGCGCCAGTGCCCGACGTGCGGCACCGGCAAATTGTCGCTGAAGGTCGGCCGTTTCGGCGCCTTCATCGGCTGCTCCAATTATCCGGAATGCACGTTCACCCGGCAGATGACGCCGGGCGCCGCCGGCCAGCAGAGCACCAAGGTGCTCGGCAGCGATCCGGTGTCCGGCATGGACGTCACATTGCGCGGCGGCCGCTTCGGCACCTATTTGCAACTCGGCGAGGAAATCAAGGCACCAAAGCTGAAGAAGGGTCAGAAGAAAGATCCCGACGCGCCCGAGCCGGTCAAGCCGAAGCGCGCCAGCCTGCCGAAAGGCGTACAGCCGGAAGACGTCGATCTGGAAAAGGCACTCGCACTCCTGTCATTGCCGCGGGAAGTCGGCATCTCGCCGGAAGACAATGAGCCGATCCTGGCCGGCGTCGGGCGCTTCGGGCCTTACGTCAAGCACGGCAAGGTCTATGCGAGCCTGGAAGAAGGTGACGACGTCCTCACCGTCGGCCTCAACCGCGCCATGCATCTGATCGCCGACAAGATAGCCAATCCGAAACAGGGCCGCCGCTTCGGCGCCTCCGCTGGCAAGACGCTGGGCGATCATCCTGAAAAGGGCGGGCCGATCGTGGTCAAGAACGGCCGCTTTGGTGCTTACGTCAGCAACAACGGCATCAACGCCACGCTGCCGGCCGACAAGACGCCGGAGACGATCACACTCGACGAGGCCATCGTGCTGTTGGAGGCGCGCGCCGCGGCGCTCGGCAATTCCCCGCGCGGCAAGAAACCGCCCAAGAAGGCCGCAACGCCGAAGGTGGCCAAAGCCAAAGGCAAGGCCAAACCTATCGTCGACGACACGCCGGAAATCGGTGACGAAGCGGCGGCCCTGAAGGCCGCCAAATCGGCGACGAAGCCGCCCAGCGCCCGCAAAAAACCGGCGGCCAAGAAGGCCCCGGCCAAAAAGGCGGCCGCGTCGAAGAAACCTGCCAAGGTTACGGCCGCGGAATAACCAGCATTGGCGCCGCCGTCGGTCGTGCCCGGCTATGTGCCGGGCATGACGAGCTTCTGGCACGCCGCCAGCTGCGCTGGCGAAGCCAGGCCGCAACCCTTACATTCATCTCATAAGCGCCGCATCGGCGCAGGACCCCCCATTTGAACAAACCTCCCAAATACACGACCACCCTCCCCTCCAAAGCCGACATTCTCGCTTTCATCGCCAGGACGCCCGGCAAGGTCGGCACCCGCGAACTCGCCCGCGCCTTTAATCTCAAGAATGAAATGCGCGCCGAACTCAAGCGCGTGTTGCGCGACCTCGCCGACGAAGGCGCAGTCGAGCGCAAAGGCAAGAAGCTGCATCACCCGGGTAGCTTGCCCTCCACCGTACTTGCCGACGTGATGTCGCGCGACCGCGACGGCGACATGATCGCCATTCCCGACGAATGGGACGAGGAAGCGCACGGCGCGGCGCCGAAAATCCGCATCCACACGCCACGCAAGATGAAGCCGTCGGAAGCCGCCGGCATCGGCGACAAGATATTGGTGCGCGTCGAGGAAACCGGCGACAAGGAAGTCCGCTATTCCGGCCGCGTCATCAAGATCGTCGAGCGGCCGAAGCATCGCGTGCTCGGCATCTTCCACAAAACGCCAAATGGCGGCGGCCGGCTCGAGCCGGTCGACAAGAAGATGCTCGGCAAGGAAATGAGCATTCCGCAGGGTGCGACAGGCGACGCCGAGGAAGGCGATCTGGTCGCCGTCGAAACCTCGCGGCCGTCGCGCTTCGGCCTGCCGCAGGGACGTGTTGTCGAACGGCTCGGCTCGCTGGCCAGCGAAAAATCCGTCAGCCTGATTGCCATTCACGCGCACAGCATTCCCAGCGTTTTCCGCGGAGATACCTTGCGCGAAGCCGAAGCCGCTAGACCGGCAACGATGGCGCACCGCGAGGATTGGCGTAAGCTGCCGCTGATCACCATCGATCCACCCGACGCCAAGGATCACGACGACGCCGTCCATGCCGAGCCGGATGATGACCCCGCCAACAAAGGCGGCTTCATCGTCACCGTCGCCATCGCCGATGTCGCTCATTACGTGACGCCGGGCTCGGCGCTCGACCGCGAGGCGCTGGTGCGCGGCAATTCTGTCTATTTCCCGGATCGCGTCGTGCCGATGCTGCCCGAACGCATTTCCAACGATCTGTGCTCGCTGCGCCCGCATGAAGACCGCGCGGCGCTGGCCGTGCGCATGATCATCGGCGCCGACGGCCGCAAACGCTCGCATACGTTCCACCGCATCATGATGCGCTCGGCCGCCAAGCTCGCCTACGAGCAGGCGCAGTTCGCCATTGACGGGCGCACCGACAACACCACCGGGCCGCTTTTAGAGCCGATCATCAAGCCGCTTTACGCCGCCTACGAGGCGCTGGTGCGCGCGCGCGACGAGCGCCAGCCGCTCGACCTCGACATCCCCGAGCGCAAGATTCTGCTGAAAGCCGACGGCACCGTCGATCGCGTCGTGGTGCCGGAACGTCAGGACGCCAACAAATTGATCGAGGAAATGATGATCCTCGCCAATGTCGCGGCCGCCGAGACATTGGAAAAGGCGCGCGTACCTTTGGTCTATCGCGTGCATGACGAGCCCGGCATCGAGAAGATCAATGCGCTGCGCGAATTTCTCGCCTCCTTGCAAATCCCGCTCGCCAAATCCGGTGCGCTGCGGCCGGCGACCTTCAACACTATTCTCCGCCAGGTGAAGGGCGGCGAGCGCGAGCAGCTCATCAACGACGTGGTGCTGCGTTCGCAGGCGCAGGCCGAATACGCCGCCGAGAACTACGGACACTTCGGCCTCAACCTGCGCCGCTATGCGCATTTCACCTCTCCGATCCGCCGCTACGCCGATCTGATCGTCCATCGCGGCCTGATCCGCGCGCTTAAACTGGGTCCAGACGGCCTGCCCGATACGTTCGACGTGCCGGTGCTGGCCGAGATCGGAGCGGAAATTTCCGCCACCGAGCGGCGCGCCATGCTGGCCGAGCGCGAGACCAAGGACCGGCTAATCGCGCATTTCCTCGCCGACCGCATCGGCGCCAGTTTCGAGGGCCGCGTCTCCGGCGTGCACCGCGCCGGCCTGTTCGTGAAACTCAGCGAGACCGGCGCCGACGGCTTCGTGCCGGCGCGCACGATCGGCGACGAGTATTTCGGCTACGACGAGGCCAACCATTCCATGGTCGGGCAGCGCTCCGGCGAAACCTATCGCCTCGGCGACAAGGTCACCGTCAAACTGGTTGAAGCCGCCCCTATTGCCGGCGCGCTGCGTTTCGAGCTTTTATCGCCCGGCAGCGGCAAGCGGCCCGGCAAGAAGAGCCACACGCCCAATCCGCCGAAACGTCCGATGCGCGGACCCGCCAGCCGCTTTCGTGGCAAAGGCGGCAAAGGCAAGAAGCAACGGAAATAACGATGACGAGCGACCAAGGCCACAGACTGACCGAGCGCATGACCAATTCGGAACGCGACCAGTCGTTTCCCGACAGCGAACCGCGCGACGCGGCCACCATCATGCTGATCGACCGCGCCGGCGTGACCCCGAAAGTTCTGCTTGGCCGCCGCCATGCCGGGCACAAATTCATGCCGGGAAAATTCGTGTTTCCCGGCGGCCGTATCGAGGCGCTCGACCGGACCATGTCCGCTGTCAGCGAGTTACATCCGGACACGCAGGCCAAATTGCTGGTGCGCGTCAGCGAGCCGAGCCCGGCGCTGGCGCGCGGCTACGCGCTCGCCGCGGTGCGCGAACTGGCGGAAGAGACCGGCCTGATGCTCGGCGCGCAAGGCGACACCGCGCCCGCTTCGCCCGGCGAAATCTGGGAGGAATTCGTCAAGGCGCGTGTTCATCCCGACCTCGGCCAGGTGCATTTCATCGCCCGCGCTATCACCCCGCCCAAGCGCCCGAAACGCTTCGACACCCGGTTTTTCACGGCGGACGCCACCGGCGTCGCCCACACTATCGAGGGCGTGGTCGGCCCGGATTCGGAACTGGTCGAATTGGTGTGGATGCCAATCAATGAGGCCGCCACCGTCGACATGCCGACCATTACCAGCGTGATTCTGGAGGAACTGGCGGCAAGGGTCGCCGCCGGCATGGCGCATGCCCTGCCGGTGCCGTTTTACTATATGCAGGACCAGAAGTTTCACCGGGACCTGCTGTAAACGGCCGGAAAACAGGCCAAACCACACATAAACCCGCTTTTCTTGACTTTTGCCGCTTCGGCGCTAGGGTCCGCGCCGCAGGCACGGTTTGCATCCAAAATTCAGGTTTTTAAGGACAGTCACAATGGCTAAAGCCGTCAGTTTGAAGATCAAGCTCGTGTCGAGCGCCGACACCGGCCACTACTACGTCACCAAGAAGAACTCGCGCACGCAGTCCGTCAAG
>CAITJJ010000158.1 GCA_903892675.1 uncultured Hyphomicrobiales bacterium
GCCTATTGCGGCGATCTCGGTTATGGCGTGGCGCGCGGCGCCGACATGCTGTCGCTGATGCTCGGCTTCGGCATTATCAGCCGGGTGGCGTCGGGTTTCATCGCCGATCGCATCGGCGGCGTCGGCACCTTGCTGATCGGTTCGGTGCTGCAGGGCGTCGCGCTGTTTTTGTATTTGATGTTCGACGGATTGACGTCGCTCTACGTCATTTCGGCACTGTTCGGCCTGTTCCAGGGCGGCATCGTGCCTTGCTACGCCATCATCGTGCGCGAATATTTTCCGCCACGGCAGGCCTCGACGCGCGTCGGCCTCGTCATCATGGCGACCATTCTCGGCATGGCGTTGGGCGGCTGGCTGTCGGGCGTGATCTTCGATCTGACCGGCTCGTACCAGATCGCCTTTCTAAACGGGCTCGGCTGGAATCTGGTCAATGTCTCGATCATGGCATGGCTGCTGATCCGCTCGCGGCAACGCCCAGGTCTTGCTCAGGCTGCCTGAATTTATATCGCGCGCCGGCGACCGCTGGCCCACGCTACGGCTCGCGATAATGTCAGGAATAAAACAGGGGTCGGGGAGTTGGTTGTCATTGACAACACCCTCCCAAAGCTAGAAATCTTCGCGGGCCGAATAAGAGCGGGGGCTCTCGTCCATGCAGTTTTCAATCGGGCGGCCGGATGTGGTTCGGGCGATCAACCAGCGTTGGTTGCTCAAATTCTGGAAGCGCAGCCGAAATGACCAGGCCCTGCCGTCGTGGCAGGCCGTGGAAGCCGAGAACCTCAGCCGGGTCGCGGACAACCTGAGCTATATTGAAGTATCCGGCGACGGCGCGATCAAGCGCTTTCAAGTTCGCCAACACGGTCCGGGCGTCGCCAAGCTCTATGGCGCACCCAATTGCAGCGGCCGGTATCTCGACGAAATTATTCCGCGCCCGCGTCACCCGACCGGCCTCATGCCCTACTACAAGGCCTTCAGCACCGGCGCGCCGGTTTACACGATCTGCGACGTGACCGACAAAGACGGCCGGCACATCCTGTTCGAGCGGCTGATCCTGCCCTTCAGCGATGGCGGCACTGGCGTGACCCGAATCATGTCCTCGTTCGAGTTCGTCTGTGAAGACGGCTCGTACGACGCCGCTTCCCTGGTCGGGCTGCAACACGGCGCGCCTTCGCTGCGCCTGTGCACGATGATCGAAGCGCAGCCGACCGCTTAAGACTAGAAGTCCTCGTCCGGCAATTCCATCGTTGAGGCGGCGCCGGCCTGAATGCGCGCCAGCCGCATCGCCGTTTCCGGCAGCATGCGGTCCATGAAGAAGCGCGCGGTCGTCAGTTTGCCGTTGTAATAGGCCGCCGCGCCATTCGCTTCCGGCAACTTTGCCAGCGAGGCCTCGACGATTTTGCACCACATGAAGCCGAGCGCGACCAGCCCGAACAGATGCATGTAGTCGGTGGCGCCGGCGCCGGCATTGTCCGGCTTGGCCATGGCGTTCTGCATGAACCACATCGACGCCTGCTGCAGATGGCCGGCGGCGGCCCCCAGCGGCGCAACGAAAGGCTTCATCTTCTCGTCGGCTTCCTTTTCCTTCACGAAAGCGCCGAGTTCGCCGAGGAAGGCCATCAGCGCGCGGCCGCCATCCTTGCCGAGTTTGCGGCCGACCAGATCGAGCGCCTGAATGCCGTTGGCGCCTTCGTAAATCTGC
The DNA here is from genome assembly GCA_903892675.1 of uncultured Hyphomicrobiales bacterium. GTDB lineage: Bacteria > Pseudomonadota > Alphaproteobacteria > Rhizobiales > Xanthobacteraceae > Pseudolabrys. Next base: position 1,697 of record CAITJJ010000158.1, read on the forward strand.
GCGATGCGCGCGTCGCGCACGAACTGCTCCATGCCGTGCTCGGCGATGTATCCGTGGCCTCCGAACAACTGCTGCGCCGACACCGCATTGGCAAAACCGAGATCGGTCAGCACGCCCTTGATCACCGGCGTCAGCAGGCCGAGTGCGTCGTCGGCGCTCTGGCGTTCCTTGTCGTCGCCGGAACGATGCGCGACGTCGCTCTTGAGCCCCGCCCACACGACCAGCGCGCGCGCCGCTTCGTTGAAGGCCTTGATGGTCATCAAGGTGCGGCGCACGTCGGGGTGCACGATGATCGGGTCGGCCGCTTTGTCCGGATATTTCGCGCCGGTCAGCGCCCGGCCCTGGAGACGTTCCTTGGTGTAGATCACCGCGTTCTGATAGGCGACCTCGGACTGCGCCAGACCCTGAATGCCGACGCCGAGGCGCGCCTCGTTCATCATCACGAACATGGCGTTGAGCCCGCGATTTTCCTCGCCGATCAGCCAGCCGGTGGCGCTGTCGTAATTCATCACGCAGGTCGAGTTGCCGTGAATGCCCATCTTCTCTTCGAGCGAGCCGCAGGACACGCCGTTGCGCTCGCCGAGCGAGCCGTCGTCCTTGACCTTGATCTTCGGCACGACGAACAGCGAGATACCCTTGGTGCCGGCGGGCGCGCCTTCGATGCGCGCCAGCACCAGGTGCACGATATTTTCAGACAGGTCGTGTTCGCCGGCGGAGATGAAAATCTTGGTGCCGGAAATCTTGTAGCTGCCGTCGCCCTGCTTGACCGCCTTGGTGCGCAGCAGGC
>CAITJJ010000159.1 GCA_903892675.1 uncultured Hyphomicrobiales bacterium
CTCGGCAAGGTGCGCGCCAAGCAGGACCAGCACGGCGCGACGCCGGAAGACCGCACCATGGTCATGCCACTGCTGATCCACGGCGACGCGGCCTTTGCCGGTCAGGGCGTGGTGGCGGAATGCTTCGGCCTGTCCGATCTCAAAGGTTACAAGACCGGCGGATCGCTGCACTTTATCGTAAACAACCAGATCGGCTTCACGACCTATCCGCGCTATTCGCGCTCGTCGCCCTATCCATCCGACGTCGCGAAAATGATCGAGGCGCTGATCTTGCACGTCAACGGCGACGATCCGGAAGCGGTGGTGTTCGCCGCCAAGGTGGCGACCGAGTACCGGCAGAAATTCGCCAAGCCGGTCGTCATCGACATGTTCTGCTACCGGCGCTTCGGTCACAACGAAGGCGACGAGCCATCGTTCACCCAGCCGCTGATGTACAAGAAGATCCGCGCCCAAGCCACGACGCTGGAAATCTACTCCAAGAAGCTCGTCGGCGAAGGCGTCGTTACCGACGCCGAAATCGACAAGATGAAGGCCGACTGGCGCGCCCGGCTGGAAGCCGAATACGAGGCCGGCACCGGCTACAAGCCGAACAAGGCCGACTGGCTCGACGGCCGCTGGTCCGGCTTGAAGGCCGCGGGCGAGGTCGACGATCCGCGCCGCGGCGATACCGGCGTCGCGCTCGATACATTGCGCGACATCGGCAAGAAAATAACGACGGCGCCAGACGGCTTCGCCGTGCACAAGACGGTTCAGCGGTTTCTCGACAACCGCGCCAAGGCGATCGAAACCGGCGAAGGCATCGACTGGGCAACGGGCGAAGCTTTGGCGTTCTGCTCGCTGCTCAAGGAAGGCCATCCGGTTCGGCTGTCCGGCCAGGATTGCGAACGCGGCACCTTCTCGCAGCGCCACTCCGTGCTGTTCGATCAGAACACCGAGGAGCGCCATACGTCCTTCAACCATCTCGGCAAGGAGCAGGCCCGCTACGAAGTGCTCAATTCGAGCCTGTCGGAAGAAGCCGTGCTTGGTTTTGAGTATGGCTATTCGACTGCCGAGCCGAATGCGCTGACCTTGTGGGAAGCGCAGTTCGGCGACTTCGCCAACGGCGCGCAGGTCGTGTTCGACCAGTTCATCTCGTCGGGCGAACGCAAGTGGTTGCGCATGTCGGGCCTCGTTTGCCTGTTGCCGCATGGCTATGAAGGCCAGGGGCCGGAACACTCCTCCGCGCGTCTCGAGCGCTTCCTGCAGATGTGCGCCGAGGACAACATGCAGGTCGCCAACCTGACGACGCCGGCGAACTACTTCCACGCCTTGCGCCGGCAGTTGAAGCGCGAAATCCGTAAACCCCTGATCCTGATGACGCCGAAGAGCCTGTTGCGCCACAAGCGCGCGGTGTCGCGGCTCGACGAAATGGCGCCGGCAACCTCGTTCCACCGTTTGCTGTGGGACGATGCGCAGGCGCTGCCGGGCGAGAAGATCAAGCTCGTCGCCGACAACAAGATCCGCCGCGTCGTCATGTGCACCGGCAAGGTCTATTTCGATCTGTATGAGGATCGCGAGAAGCGCGGCATCGACGACATCTACTTGCTGCGCATCGAACAACTCTTCCCGTTCCCGACCAAGGCGCTGGTCGCCGAACTGTCGCGCTTCAAGCAGGCGGAGATGGTCTGGTGCCAGGAAGAGCCGCGCAACATGGGCGCATGGTTCTTCGTCGATGTGTTCCTGCAATGGGTGCTAAACCAGATCGGCGCCAAGCACAGGCAGATGCGCTACGCCGGCCGCCCGGCCTCGGCATCGACCGCTGTCGGTCAGATGTCCAAGCACTTGGCGCAGCTCAAGCAGTTCCTCGATGAGGCGCTGGGGTAATTCATTGTCCTTGTCGTGGCCGGGCATAGTCGTTCGAAGAACGACGTTTCTTCGAAACGTCTATGTCCCGGCCACCCCGACAAGTGACGCACATTGCCCGCCTAAGCGGGATGGCCGGGACAAGCCCGGCCATGACATCGATAGAATGAGAGCATCCAAATGACTGACATCCGCGTGCCCACCCTCGGCGAATCGGTGACCGAAGCCACCGTCGGCAAATGGTTCAAGCAGCCGGGTGACGCCGTCGCCGTCGATGAGCCGCTGGTCGAACTCGAAACCGACAAGGTGACGCTTGAAGTCCCCGCCCCGGCGGCCGGTGTGCTTGGCGAGATCACGGCCAAGAACGGCGAGACGGTGGGCGTCGGCGCAATCCTCGGCATGATCAAGGACGGCGCAGGCGCGGCGCCCGTTGCCAAAACGACTGAAGCGCCGAAGCAGGCTTCGGCGCCTGCAGCGAAAGCCGCCGACAAGGCGACCGAGATGCCGGTGCCGCCTTCGGTGCGCAAGATGGCCGCCGAAAGCGGCGTCGATCCGGCCAAGGTCGATGGCTCCGGCAAGCACGGTCAGGTGACGAAAGGCGACATGATGGCGGCGATCGAACGCGCTGCCGCCGCGCCGACGCCGGTCAGCGCACCCGTGCAGATGCGCGCGCCTTCGCCGGCCGACGATGCCTCGCGCGAGGAGCGCGTGCACATGACGCGGCTGCGCCAGACCATCGCCCGCCGACTCAAGGACGCGCAAAACACCGCCGCGATGCTGACGACCTTCAACGAGGTCGACATGTCCGGTGTGATGGCGATGCGCAATCAGTACAAGGATTTGTTCGAGAAGAAGCACGGCGTGAAGCTCGGCTTCATGGGCTTCTTCGTGCGCGCTTGCATCGCCGCGCTCAAGGACATTCCAGCGGTCAATGCCGAGATCGACGGCACCGATCTCGTCTACAAGAATTATTATCATATCGGCGTCGCCGTCGGCACCGAGAAGGGCCTGGTCGTGCCGGTGGTGCGCGACGCCGATCATCTGTCGCTCGCCGGTATCGAGAAGGCGATCAACGATTTCGGCAAGCGCGCCCGCGATGGCCAGCTCAAGATCGACGAAATGCAAGGCGGCACCTTCACCATCTCGAATGGCGGAGTTTACGGCTCGCTGATGTCGACGCCGATCCTGAACGCGCCGCAGTCCGGCATTCTCGGCATGCACAAGATTCAGGAACGGCCGGTCGCCGTCGCCGGCAAAATCGAGATCCGGCCGATGATGTATCTGGCGCTGTCTTACGATCACCGCATTGTCGATGGCCGCGAGGCCGTCACCTTCCTGGTGCGGGTCAAGGACAATCTGGAAGACCCGGCGCGGCTGGTGCTGGACTTGTAATCTTGACGATGATGCGCGCGGAGTAATCTCATGGCTACCTACGATCTCATCGTCATCGGCACCGGCCCC
>CAITJJ010000160.1 GCA_903892675.1 uncultured Hyphomicrobiales bacterium
GCCGCCACCGTCGGCAGGCCCATGGCCACGCGGTCGAGCCACGACACGGTTTCGTCCGCCATCGGCCCGCGCAACTCGCCCATCGCCATGTCGCCGGGCGGGTAGGAGCCCATGAAATCGACGAGCCGCGTGCTGTCTGGATTGTAGCCTTCGCTCTGCGCCATCGACACCGCCAGCACGATATCGCGATGCGTGTCGTCGATGGTGAGAACGCCGGTGGTGCCGGAAATGCCGACCTCGAGCGAATAGACCGCCGCCGGCCAGGTCACCGGCATCGCCCATGACATGCTCAGGTGATAAATCGTGCCGTCGTCGAAAGTGATCATGCCGGCGGTGGCGTCGATGCCCTGATAGAGCGGGCCCATCACCTTGTCGATCGAGCGCGCATAGACCTCGACCGGAGTCTTGCCTTCCAGACACCACATGCAGATGTCGAGCGCATGCGTGCCGGAAATCACCATCGGCGAAATGGTCGAGGGATCGTTGGTGCGCTTGTAATTGTCGATGGCGACCAGCCGGTTCATGAAAGCGCGCGAGGTCACCAAGGTGACGTCGCCGAGCGCACCGGTGCGGCATTTTTCCTTGGCCGCGAGCCAACGCCGCCGGAAGCGCTGGGTGTAGCCGACCACCGCGTCGATCTTGGCGTCCTGAATGAGTTTCAGCACCTTGGCGGATTCGGCGAGATTGGTGGCGAGCGGTTTCTCGATCAGCATCGGCAAGCCGCGCGCAATGCAGGCCATGATCGGATCGACGTGCAGGTGCTCGTCGGTGGCGATGATGACGGCAGTGGTTTCCGGCCGGTTGATCAGTTCGACATGGCTCTGCGTGACGAAGTCGGCGGAAATCTTAGGGCCAACTTCGCCGGCGCGGTTCGGGTTTTTTTCGGCAAGCCCGATCCATTCCACCGCCGGATGACGCGCGGCGACTTCACCGCGAAACAGGCCGACGCGGCCGCCGCCGACAATGGCCAGGCCGACGCCTTTGGCGTTTTGCTTCATTTCTGCGATCCCGGATTGAGGCCAGCGCGGTTCTTCGCCTTGAGTTCGGCGATGCCGTTGATGGTTTCGTTGGTCAGCGGCAGATCGATCGGCTCGCCGCGGTCGGCGGACAAATCGGCAGCGCTGTAGGTTTCCATGACGCGGCGCGCCGATTCCGGCGTCACCATCACGCCGGTATTGCGGATGCAGGCTTCGAGGAAATGGATCGTCTCCGGGCCGATGCCGCCGGCATAGACATGATCGACCCATTCGCCCGGCATGGTCGACATCGGGAATTCCTGACCGCGCTTTCCGGTATTAAGCCAGTTGTCGCGCTGGGTGTCGTCGAGTACCAAAGCGCCGTCGACGCCGGTGATTTCGATCCAGGTCGAGCAGTAGTTCGGATAGCTCGGCGGGAAGTTCCAGCCGCCGCCGATCATCACGACGACGCCATTGTCCATGGTGACGGTGGTGAACATCACGTCATGCGAGCCGTTGACGTCCTTCATGTAGCCATAGGCGCCCTGGCTGTAGACCTTCACCGGCTTGGCCGGCTCCAGCAGCCAGAATACGAAGTCGAGATCGTGCGTCGATTCCATCACGACCGGAGAGAGCCGCACGCGGCCGGCGATCTTCTTGCCGAGGTCGCGCGACAGATGGCGCGACACCAGAACCGAGACGACATTGCCGAGCGTGCCGTCGACGATTTTTTTCTTGGCGTAGGCGATCTTCGGATTGAAACGCTGCGAATAGCCGATGGTGAATTTCAGATTGTTGGCCTTCGACAGATGGATCAGCTCGTCGGCTTCCCACAACTCCAGCGCGATCGGCTTTTCCAGCATCACGTTCTTGCCGGCCTTCAGGCAATCCCGCGCGATCGGATAATGGTTGGTTTCCGGTGTGGTCGAGACATAGACCACCGAGATATTCGGATTGTTGATGATGTCGTTATAGTCGAGCGTGGTCGAATGCGGCTTGTACTTCGCCTTCACCTCGGCGAGCCGATCCGGCTTGATGTCGCACAGGTGCAATTTATCGACCAGCGCGGTGCGCGCCAACGTCTCGGCGCGCAAGCCGCCGATCCAACCCACACCGATGCAGCCTACTTCGACAGTCTTCATCTCGGCATTTCCATTCAGGTCTGTTATTGATTTTAACTCTGCGGCGCGGTCGCGCGGGCGGCACACTAGCCGAGGCGCGTCGCGACCGGAAGGGCACGGATTTTCCGACGGCGAAATCAAGAAATACGCCTTATAGCTGCGACGATGGATAGTTCCGACATGACGACACCGCGCAACGATGCCAGTCCGCTCGACCTTCTGGTGCTGGAGGGCGACGGCATCGGCCCGGAGATCATGGCGGCGACGTTGGCCGTGTTGCGCGCGGCCGATGCGCGGTTCGCCCTTGGGCTGACGTTCCAGGCCGGCGACGTCGGCTGGCCGGCGCATCGCGCCTCGGGCACGACCTTTCCCGACGACATCGAGGCCCGCGCCAAGGCCGCCGCCGGCGTGCTGCTCGGCCCGGTGTCGCACAATGACTATCCGCCGCACGAGCAGGGCGGGCTCAACCCGTCCGGCGAATTGCGCAAGCGGCTCGATCTTTTTGCCAACATCCGGCCGGCGCGCTCGCGGCCCGGCTTTCCGCCGCGCTGCGGTGTGCCGGTCGATCTCGTCGTCGTGCGCGAGAACACCGAGGGCTTCTACGCCGACCGAAACATGTTCATGGGCTCCGGCGAATTCATGCCGACGCCCGATCTGGCGCTCGCCGTGCGCAAGATCACACGCGAGGGTGCGACCCGCATCGTCGAGGCGGCGTTCGCACTGGCGCGGCAGCGCCGCAAACAGGTCACCGCCGTGCACAAGGCCAATGTGCTGCGCGTGTCGGACGGGCTGTTTCTCGCATGCGCGCGGGCGGTGGCGGCGCGTTTTCCCGACGTGAAATATGAGGAGCGGCTGGTCGACGCCATGGCTGCGCTCTTGATTCGCGACGTTTCCGCTTTCGACGTCATCGTCACCACCAACATGTTCGGCGATATCCTGTCGGACGAGGCGGCGGAGATTTCCGGCAGTCTGGGGCTGGCGGCCTCGCTCAATGCCGGGGCCGATTACGCGGTGGCGCAGGCGCAGCA
>CAITJJ010000161.1 GCA_903892675.1 uncultured Hyphomicrobiales bacterium
CGTGCGTATCCGCCGCGCCGATCTGCCGGAGCAGAACAGCCAGGCGGTCTATCAGCGCATGCAAACCGAGCGTCAGCGCGAGGCGGCTGAATTCCGCGCGCAGGGCGCCCAGCGTGCGCAGGAAATCCGCTCGCGCGCCGATCGTGAAGTCACCGTGCTGGTCGCCGATGCGACGTCGAAATCCGAGCAGATCCGCGGCGAGGGTGACGCCACCCGAAACCAGATCTTCGCCGACGCCTTCAATCTCGACCCGGACTTCTTTGCCTTCTACCGGTCGATGCAGGCCTATGAAGCGAGCTTGAAGGCCGGCGACACCCGCTTGCTGCTCAAGCCCGATACCAACTTCTTCCGCTACTTCAACGATCCGTCCGGCAAGCCGTCCGCGCCGGCGGCCAGGTAACATGGCGGCGCGGCCAGCATGATCGATTTTCTGGCCGCGCTGGGACTGGTCTTCGTCATTGAAGGATTGGTCTTTGCCGCGTTTCCGACCCACGCCAAGAGGGCGATGCAAAGCGTGGTGGAGACACCGGAGGCGACCTTGCGCGCGGTTGGCATCGGGTCGGCGTTGATCGGATTGATCCTGGTGTGGATGGTACGCGGCTAGTATGTGCTTGTGAGCGGTTTTCGGGCTGTTTTGGCGGAAAGGACGTCGCTTTTGTTGCCGAATCGGCCTCACTTGGTGCGGCAGTGTCCGGCGCGACCGTTCCCATTGTATTGATGGGCGTGGCCCGAAACGCCCTTGAATCGCCGTGAAGTCGGCGGCACTCTCGGCTTTGACAGTTTTTCCTAGGAGAACCGACGCCAATGGGCGCACTTTTTTCCGCAAAGTTTTTTCTCGCCGGCCGTGCCGGTCTGACAATTCTGACCGCCGCGGCCATCGCCTGGCCAACGCTTACTGTGCCGGTGCAAGCCCGCGGGCCCGACGGCATTTCCGACGTCGCCGAGCAGGTGATCGACGCGGTCGTCAACATTTCGACCAAACAGACGGTCGACCTGAATGCCGGCGCCATGCCGCAATTGCCGCCGGGTTCGCCGTTCGAGGAATTCTTCGAGGAATTCTTCAAGAACCGGCGCGGACCGGGCGGTACGCCGGGGACACCGGGCGCGCCGAACGGCAATTCGCCGACGCCGCGCCGCGCCAATTCGCTCGGTTCCGGCTTCATCATCGATGCGTCCGGCCTCGTGGTCACCAACAATCACGTCATCGCCGACTCCGATGAAATCAGCGTCATCCTCAATGACGGTACGACGCTGAAAGCCGAACTGATCGGCACCGACAAGAAAAGCGATCTGGCGCTGCTCAAGGTGAAGTCCGACAAGCCGCTCAAGGCGGTCAAGTTCGGCGACAGCGACAAACTGCGTCTCGGCGAATGGGTGATCGCGATCGGCAATCCGTTCAGCCTGGGCGGCACGGTCACGGCCGGCATCGTCTCGGCGCGCAACCGCGACATCAATTCCGGACCCTACGACAACTACATCCAGACCGACGCCTCGATCAATCGCGGCAATTCGGGCGGGCCGCTTTTCAATCTCAACGGCGAAGTGATTGGCGTCAACACGGCGATTATCTCGCCGTCGGGCGGCTCGATCGGTATCGGTTTCGCGGTGCCGTCGAAGACCGCAGTCGCGGTGATCGACCAGTTGCGCGACTTCAAGGAAGTGCGGCGCGGCTGGCTCGGCGTGCGTATCCAGCAGGTGACCGACGAAATCGCCGACAGTCTCAACATCAAGCCGACGCGCGGCGCGCTGATCGCCGGCGTCGACGACAAGGGCCCGGCCAAGCCCGCTGGCATCGAACCGGGCGACGTCGTCGTCAAGTTCGACGGCAAGGACATCAAGGAAATGCGCGATCTGCCCAAGGTCGTCGCCGATACGCCGGTCGGCAAGGATGTCGAAGTCACGATCATTCGCAAGGGCAAGGAAGAGACCAAAACCGTGAAGCTTGGCCGTCTCGACGACGGCGAGAAGCAGGCGGCGCTGACGCCGAAGAAGGATACGCCGGAAGACAAGTCGGCGGTGAAGAAGGCTCTCGGCCTCGATCTCACCAACCTGACCGTCGAACTGCGCAAGAAGTACAAGATCAAGGATCAGGTTAAGGGCGTGCTGATTACCGGCGTCGATGCCGGTACGCCGGCGGCGGAAAAGCGGCTGCAACCCGGCATGGTCATCGCCGAAGTGCAGCAGCAGCCGGTGGCGAACGCCGTCGACCTGCAAAAGCGCGTCGATCAGCTCAAGAAGGACGGCAAGAAAGCCGTTGTGCTTCTGGTGGTGTCGCCGGACGGCGATCCGAGCTTCGTCGCGATTACGTTGCAGTAGGTTCTCTAATCCCTCCCCTTTCAGGGGAGGGACTAAGTGGTGACAAACTCTTCCCGCTTGTAGCCCTGCACATAAAGCAGCGCGGTGAGGTCGTTGTGCTCGATGCGGGCCGGCGCGGCCGCGGCCACCTTCGGTTTGGCGTGATAGGCGACGCCAAGGCCTGCTTCCATAATCATGTCGAGATCGTTGGCGCCGTCGCCGGTCACCAATGTATCCTGTGCGGTCAAGCCGAGCTTGCCGCGCAATTCGATCAATGTCTCGCGTTTGGTTTGCCGGCCGAAGATCGGCTCCTGCACCAGGCCGGCGAGCTCGCCGCCGTCGACCATCAGCACATTGGCGCGCGCTTCGTCAAAGCCGATCATTGCGGCGATGCGCGTGGTGAACAAGGTGAAGCCGCCCGAGACGAGGCAGGTGAAGGCGCCATGCTTGCGCATCGTCGCCACCAAAGCGCGGCCGCCGGGGGTCAGCGTGATGTGTCTTTCGATAACTTCATTGACGACGCCGACGGGAAGTCCCTTGAGCAGCGCGACCCGCTCGCGCAAAGCCGGCTCGAATTCGATCTCGCCGCGCATCGCCCGTTCGGTGATCGTCGCGACATGGGCCTTCAGCCCGACGAAATCGGCCAGTTCGTCGATGCATTCCTGGCCGATCATGGTGGAATCCATGTCGGCGAGAAAAAGCTTCTTGCGCCGGTTGGCGGCCGGCTGGACGACGAGATCGAACGGCGCGCCGAAAGTCAGGCGCAGCGCCTCGACGGCGGCACGTTGGTCGAAGCTCGCATCCGGGGTAAAGGAAATGTCGGCGGCGTCCGGGCCGAGCGCTGTCGGCTCGCCGGCACGCGGGAAGCTCGCCCGGGCGCGCTGTAGCGAATTGAGTGCGTCGGGGCCGATCAGGGTTGCGATATGGGTCATAGGGAGCCAGTTGCCAGACAGGCGGTGCTTATCGCCGGACCGACCGCCAGTGGCAAGTCGGCTTTGGCTCTGGCGTTGGCCGAGCGGCTCGGCGGCGCCATCGTCAATGCCGATTCCATGCAGGTCTACGGGGGATTGCGCGTCATTACCGCGCGGCCATCGCCGGAGGAAGAGGCGCGGGCGCCGCACCGGCTTTACGGCCATGTCGATGCCGGCGAGATTTATTCGACTGGCCGCTGGCTCAGCGATATGGCCGAGGTGCTGACCGCGCTCGCCGCCAAGGGCCGCGTGCCGATCGTCGTCGGCGGCACCGGCCTGTATTTCAAGGTGTTGACCGAAGGTCTGGCATCGGTGCCGCCGATTCCGGCTGATATCCGTGCCGGCGTGCGCGACCGGCTCGCGCGCGATGGCGTCGCCGCGCTCTATGCCGAATTGATCGAGCGCGACCCGGCGACTGCGGCGCGTTTGCGGCCGCTCGACCGTGCCCGGATCGCGCGCGCGCTCGAAGTAATGTTGGCGACCGGGCGTTCGCTCAGCGAATGGCATAACGAGAGTCTGCCGTCTTTGCTCGATCCTAACCGGGTGGCGAAAGTTTTTGTCACCTGCGAACGCAAGGAACTGGTGGCGCGCATCGAGCGGCGCTTTGCCGCGATGCTCGACCAAGGCGCGCTCGACGAGGTGCGGGCGCTTGCCGCGCGCAAGCTCAATCCGTTGTTGCCGGCGATGAAGGCGCACGGCGTGCCCTGGCTGATTCGCCATCTCAACGGCGAGTTGTCGCTCGCGGAAGCCGCGGAAGGCAGCATCATGGACACGCGGCGCTACGCCAAGCGTCAGCTCACCTGGTTCCGCGGTCAGATGAAGGATTGGATTGCCGCCTCTCCAGATACCGCCGTCGAGGCGGTTGTGCGGCAGTTGAAGGCATAAAGATACCGCGGCGCCAATGCGACAGCCCTTTCTAATTCTAGAATCGTAATCTGGATTGTAGAGAACACGCGACGCAATTTATGCGTCGTTAATCTCCAGATGGCAATTTTCTTGAAACGAACAGGGCTTGCGCAAGACGCGGGTCGATGGAGTCTTCTTGGATATGTCACGGCTTGGTTTGACCGGCATCGCGGCGAAAATTGGCCTCGCCTTCGCGCTCATTATTCCAATTGCGATCTGGGCGTTGTCCACGGAGTTGCACCGCTCGTGGAATGTCTATCGCACGGCGGAGATCGCCGACCGGCAGAACGCGGCGGCCAACGCGCTTATTCTCGGCGTGTACGAAATTCTGATCGAACGGCAGTATGTCAATAGCGCCTTGAGCGCCGATAAGGCCGCCAGCGCGGACGATTTGAAAAATATCGACACCTATCGCACGCCGGCGAAGTCGAAGATCGACGCGGCGATCGCCGCGCTTGAAAAGCAGGACTTCCCGAACAAACCGGCGTTGCTCGCCGAATTCAACGCGGCGCGAGACAAGGCCAATCTGTTTCGCAGCAAATCGGACGAGGCTATCAAGCAAAACAAGGCGGATCGCGATGCCGATGTCGTCAAGAACACCTATTCGGTCTTGTCGGCATTCGTGGTGACGGCGCAGAAGGTCTGGAATCAGGTGCTGAGCAGCACCAGTGCAATGGACCCGGAATTGTCCCGGCTTTCCAATATTCGCATTCTCGCATGGAACATGCGCGATACGGCCGGTCAGGAACGCGCGACGATAGCCCAGGCTGTTTCGGCCAAGACGGCGATTCCGCCTGCAAATCTGACCAAAATCGAAGCGATCCGCGCTCAGGTCGGCTTGATGTGGCGTTTGCTTGAAAGCAATCTGCGGAACGCCGAGCACGACAGCGTTAAAAACGGCGTCGAGTCCGCGAAGGCCGGCTACTTTGCCAAATTTCAGCCGCTCGCCGACGAAATGCGCAAGGTCTCAATGGACGGCGGCCAGTATCCGATGACGCTTCCGCAATGGGTCGACACGACGACGCCGCTGCTGGCGACAATCCTGGATGTGATGAGCGGCGCCAGCGTGGCCAGCGAAGCGCACACCGCGGCCCTGATCAGTTCAGGCCGGAACAGCGTTCTGCTGAGTATTGCCTTGCTCGCGCTCTGCGGAGTGCTGTTCTTCGGTTCGATCGCATTCTCGGTTCTCACCATCGTGCGTCCGCTGCAAGCATTGACCGCTCCACTTGCCGAATTCGCCGACGGCAATTTCGCCACTACCGTGCCGGGCCTCGACCGAAGCGATGAAGTCGGCCAGATCGCCAACGCTGTGCATGCCATGGCCGGTAAGGTTCGCAATGCGCTGCTGGAAATCAAGTCGTCGGCGCGCGAAGTGACCAATGCTTCGACGGAAATTGCCACCGCGACGACGGATCTGTCGCAACGTACCGAGGAGCAGGCGGCGAGCCTCGAGGAAACCTCGGCGTCGATGGAAGAGATTTCGTCGATCGTCAAAAAGAATGCCGAGAATGCCCAGCAGGCGGCTGTGTCGGCCGGTCAGACGCGCCAGATCGCCGATCAGAGCGGCGCGGTCGTCGCCAGGGCGATCGAGGCGATGGCGCGGATCGAAGCGTCGTCGAAGAATATTTCGGAGATCATCACCGTCATCGATGAAATCGCGCGGCAGACCAATCTGCTGGCGTTGAACGCCGCGGTGGAAGCCGCGCGCGCCGGTGAGGCGGGCCGCGGCTTTGCCGTGGTTGCATCGGAAGTTCGCAGCCTCGCGCAGCGTTCCTCTCAGGCGGCCAAGGACATCACCAACCTGATTACCAAATCGAGCGATCAGGTGCAGGACGGCGTGCAGCTCGTCAACCAGGCGGGCACAGCGTTGGCTGAAATTACCAAGTCGATTAACGCCGTGACGGCGATCGTCGCCGATATCGCGGCGGCGAGCCTGGAGCAATCGACTGGCGTCGACGAGGTCAACAAGGCGCTGACGATCATGGATGGCGTGACGCAGCAGAATTCGGCTTTGGTCGAAGAGAACGCGGCGACCGCGAAAGCTCTCGAGCTGCAGGCCCAGAATATGGACGATCAGGTCGGGTTTTTCCGCATCGACAACACAGCGACGCAGACTGGAAGTGACCGGGTGCCCGGCCGGCCGCAGGCCCAACAAGCGTCTGGATGCTCGCCGTCGGCGCGGCGGCTATCGGCTGCGTAGCGCGCCGGCGGTTGGAAACGTAGACGCCGTCCGGAATATCAATCCAGATTAACAAAAAGGCGGATGCAGATTATCGGCATCTTCGTGCATCGTTAAAATGGTCTTCAGAGATACCGATCAAGTTGTGGACGTGATTCAAAAACGGAAATGGGATCCAACATGCTGAACCGGCTCTCCGTCAACGCGCTGCTCAAGGGTACGATTGGTCTCTTAGCGGCCGGGATCATGATATTTTTGAGCCTCGGCGTCTGGAATTCATGGGGCCAGTTTCGTGCGGCCAATCGGTTGACGCAGGTTGCCGCGGCCTCGTCGAGCCTGTTCAAGGGTTTGCACCATCTTCGGCTCGATCGGTCGCAAACTGTTCGCGATTTGCTGGCTGACAAGGCAGGCGCCCCCAATCCGACTCTTTTGGAAGTACGGTCCGCCGAAATGCCCGCGCTGAAGGCCGGATTGGAGGCCCTTCGCAGCATCGATTTCCCCGATGCCGCGAATGTCGTGGCCGCTCTTGACCAGGCGATCACCAGAATGGCGGCGCTGCATCAGGAGACTAACGCGGCTTTCGCGCTCCCGAAGGCGGCGCGCCCTGCCGGGCTCGTGCAGGAAATGACAAATCAAGGAACAGCGCTCATCGACTTGCTCGATAAGATCTCCGCGACTCTCGGCAATACGGTGAAATTGTCCGATTCTTATGTCGATCAATTGATGCAATTGAAGCAGCTTGCCTGGGTCGTACGCAACGTCGGCGGCGACGCTTCGGTCATGATCTCGAACATGATGAGCGGCCAGCCAGTGCTGCCGGACGCTCTGGTGCAGTATAATCGCTATATGAGCAGTGCGGAGACGGCCTGGGCGGCGCTCGAGGCCCTTATGCCCGGTTTGCCTTTGCCGGCGCGCTTTACCGCAGCCATTCAGAAGGCGAAGCAGGAATTCTTTTCCCCCGAATTCGCGAATGTCCGGCTAACGATGCTGAAGACATTGATCGCGGGCGGGAAGTCCGACGTTCCGACGGCGGATTGGGTGAAACTGTCGATTGCGAAACTGGCCTCTGTGCTTACTGTGGCGGAAGTGGCGCTGGACGTCGTCGCCGACTACGCCGCCGAGCAACGCGCCTCGGCGCAATGGAAGCTGTTCACGCAACTCGGGCTACTGGCATTGGCCCTGGCGTTTGCCGTCGGCATCATGATGCTGATTTCACGCCGCGTCACCGCCCCGTTGCGGCTGATCCAGGATTGCATGATCAAGGTCTCGGGCGGCGATTTCAACGTTTCACTGCCGAAGAGCGACCGCGGCGATGAAGTCGGTGAAATCATCATCGCCGTTAATGTCATGGTCGACGAGGTCCGCAGGACCGTCTCCGAGATCAAGAGTTCGTCGCGTGAAGTGACGAATGCTTCGACCGAGATTTCGACCAGCACCACCGATCTGTCGCAGCGCACCGAAGAGCAGGCGGCCAGCCTGGAAGAAACGTCAGCATCGATGGAGCAGATAGCCAATACAGTCCGGAAGAATGCGGAGAACGCACAAGAGGCGACGAAGTCTGCCATGGCAACCCGCGAGGTAGCGGATCGGGGCGGTGAAGTCGCTGGCCGGGCCGTGAAAGCAATGGCGCGCATCGAGGAATCCTCGCGCAAGATATCGGACATCATCAGCGTGATCGACGAGATCGCACGCCAGACCAATTTGCTGGCACTCAACGCAGCGGTGGAAGCGGCTCGCGCCGGCGAAGCGGGCCGTGGCTTCGCGGTCGTCGCGTCGGAAGTGCGCAGCCTCGCCCAGCACTCGTCGCAGGCGGCCAAGGATATTGCACAGTTGATTACCAACAGCAGCGGCCAGGTGAAAGAAGGCGTCGACCTCGTCAATCAGGCGGGTTCCGCGCTGAACGAGATCGTCGAGTCGATCCGCACCGTGGCGGCCTCGGTCGCCGAGATCGCAACGGCCAGCGCCGAGCAGGCAACCGGCCTCGACGAGGTCAAAAAAACGCTCGACCAGATGGACGAATTGACCCAACGCAATTCGGCCTTGGTGGAAGAGAACGCCGCCACCGCGCAAACGCTCGAGTATCAGGCCAAGGCGATGGATGAGCAGGTCGCATTCTTCCAGGTGGATGGCGTTTCAATCGCGGGCGGCGCACCGAATCGCACGATTGAGCTAGCCGCGGCGTCGCGTCAGACGGCGCAAAGACGGCCGCGGGCGGCTTGACAGTCGGCGGAATCCTACGGTCCCTGCATCTCGATTGGCAATTCAGAGTGACAAGGTTTAACAGCGAGAAATCTATTCAGCATTCTTAATTGGCTCTTCCGCATTGTCGCGCAACATGGGTCATGGGCTCGTGCGCGAATTGGATTCGGAGAAGTCATGTTCAATCGAATTACGGTCAATACGCTTTTGAAATCGGCTATTGGCCTGCTCGCGGGAGCGCTGATTGTCGTATTGGCGCTTGGCGCCTGGCAGTCGTGGAACCGGTTGGCGGCTGCGACCCGGATCGCGCACGTCATCGAAGCCTCCGGTCACCTTTTTAAAGCTCTGCACCTGCTGCGCTCTGAACGTGCTCCAACGGTTCGCGAATTGAACTCCGATCAGCAAGCCGCTTCAATAGACCTTCAGGTCAAAGAGTACCGTGAGGCCCTCAATACGGCTTTCAAATTGGGGCTCGCTGCATTGGAAACCGCGGAGTTCCCGGGGCGGCAGGAAGCGGTCGCCGCGCTCAATCAGGCCGTGTCGAAGCACACTGCGCTGCAGCAGGAGTCCGCGGCGGCCTTTCTGCAACCGAAGGCGGCGCGCCGCCAAGGGTTGGTTAAAGAATATTTCGATGCGGGCACTGCCGTCTTGGTAAACCTCGACAAGACGTCGTTGCTGATGACCAAGTCGGTGGCACTCGAAGATGCCTACATCGACCAGCTGTTGGCAATGAAGCAACTGGCCTGGATAGCCCGTAATGCAGGCGGCGATGCCTCGGGTCTGATCGTCAACACGATCGGTGGCGTGCCGCTGCCGTCCGATCCTCTGCTCAAATATTCGGTCAATATCGGCAAGCTCGAAGTTACGTGGCGCACGCTGGAGGATATGGCGACTAACCTATCCCTGCCGCCCCGTCTCACAGCGGCGATTGAAAAAGGCCGACAGGGATTTCTAGGGTCGGAGGATACCGCGTTTCGGATGCAGATTCTGAAAGGTTTGATTGCGGGAGAGAAAGCCACCATCACTCCTCGGGAATTGTCACTGAAGTCGTCACCGGTGCTCGCGACATTGGTGGGTGCCGCTGAGGGCGCGCTGGACATTGCCAAGGACCACTCGGCGGGCCAACGCTCGAAGGCGCTGTGGCAACTCTCGGTCCAGCTCATCCTGCTGCTGGTGGCAGTCTTATTCGGCGTGTCCTTGATGTTGATCGTGTCGCTCCGTATTATTGCGCCATTGCAGATGATTAAAGACTTCATGCTGAAGGTTGCCGGCGGTGATTTCACCGACAGCCTGCCACGGCTTGCTCGCGAGGACGAGGTCGGACAAATCATCATGTCGGTCAACAGCATGGTGGACGAAGTTCGTACCACTATAAGTGGGATTAAAGTTTCGGCGCGCGAGGTCACCAACGCCTCGACCGAAATCGCCACCACCACAACAGACCTGTCGCAGCGCACCGAGGAGCAGGCAGCGAGCCTGGAACAGACCTCCGCCTCGATGGAAGAGATTTCGTCGACGGTGAAGAAGAATGCGGAGAACGCGCAGCACGCCAGCATATCCGCCGGCGCGACCAAGGACGTCGCCGATCGTGGCGGTCAGGTGGTCGCCAAGGCCGTGGAGGCGATGGCCAAGATTGAAGAGTCCTCGCGCAAGATATCCGACATCATCGGCGTCATCGACGAGATCGCGCGGCAGACCAACCTGCTGGCGCTCAACGCCGCGGTGGAAGCCGCCCGCGCCGGTGAAGCCGGCCGCGGCTTTGCCGTCGTGGCGTCCGAAGTTCGCAGCCTGGCGCAGCGCTCGTCACAAGCGGCCAAGGACATCAAGGATCTGATCACGAACTCGAACGGTCAGGTCAAGGATGGCGTCGATCTCGTAAATCGTGCCGGCGTCGCGCTCACTGAGATCGTCGAATCGATCAAGACGGTGGCCGATATCGTTGCCGGTATTGCGACGGCGAGCGCCGAGCAGTCGACCGGCATCGACGAGATCAACAAGGCGCTGACGCAGATGGACGGCGTCACGCAGCAGAACTCGGCGCTGGTCGAGGAAAATGCGGCGACGGCCAAGACGCTTGAGTTCCAGGCCAAGTCAATGGACGAACAGGTGGCGTTCTTCCAGGTCGATGGCAATTCGATCACGGCGGGTCAGCCAAATCGCTCGCACGATTCCGCCCCGGCGCCACGCCGGACAGCGGCACGGCACGCGCGGGCGGCCTAATCGACGTCGCCGCCTTTAGCAGGCCTGACGCTTCTGCCGCGGGTGATGGCTGCTTGGGGGGCACAGGGATCTGTCTCATGTCAGGTCAGGAACCCGCTTGCGGCCCGCTATGCGGGCCGTTAGTTTGTGAAAATAGGCTTGACCGGGGAAAATAGCCCCCTTATAAACCGCGCAACGAAAGTACGGCAAGGAACGTCTATGCGCAATATTATTACCTTCGTAGTAGACGTCTGGACACTGGCCAGGTAGCCCGCAGGGCTCCTCAGGTGAGTGTCCGGATATGGCCCTTCGCGGGCCTTTTTTATTGCCGCCAGATCAGCCCTATCGAACGAACGACGGATAAGGACGACGACCATGACACGGGAAATGACCGGCGCCGAAATGGTGATCCAGGCGATGGCCGACCAGGGCGTGAAGCACCTGTTCGGCTATCCGGGCGGCGCGGTGTTGCCGATCTACGATGCCATCTTCGCGCAGAAGGAAGTGCAGCACATTCTGGTGCGGCATGAGCAGGGCGCCGTGCATGCAGCGGAAGGCTATGCCCGCTCGACCGGGAAAGTTGGTTGCGTGCTGGTCACGTCCGGCCCTGGCGCCACCAACGCGGTCACTGGCCTGACCGACGCACTATGCGATTCGATACCGCTGGTTTGCATCACCGGACAGGTGCCGACGCACCTCATCGGCAACGACGCCTTCCAGGAGTGCGACACAGTCGGCATCACCCGGCCGTGCACCAAGCATAATTATCTGGTCAAGCGCATCGAGGATCTGCCGCGCATCTTGCATGAGGCCTTTCACATCGCCTCAACCGGACGTCCCGGTCCGGTCGTGGTCGATATCCCGAAGGACATCCAGTTCGCCAAGGGCATCTATTCGAAGCCGAAGGAATTTCCGCATACCGGTTACAAGCCCAGGCTCAAAGGTGACATCGAAGCCATCAAGGCCGCCGTCGAACTGATGGCGCACGCCAAGCGGCCGCTGTTTTACACCGGCGGCGGCGTCATCAATTCCGGCAAGCACGCCAGCGCGCTGCTCGGCGAACTGGTCAAGCTGACCGGCTTCCCGATCACCTCGACTCTGATGGGCCTTGGTGCGTACCCCGCCGCCGATCCGCAATGGATGGGCATGCTCGGCATGCACGGCACGCTGGAAGCCAACATGGCGATGCACGATTGCGACGTCATGGTCTGCATTGGCGCGCGCTTCGACGACCGCATCACCGGTCGTATCGACGCCTTCTCGCCGGGATCGAAGAAGATCCACGTCGACATCGATGCCTCGTCGATCAACAAGAACGTCAAGGTCGACATCCCGATCGTCGGCGACTGCGCCCATGTGCTGGAAGACATGGTGCGGCTGTGGCGCACTCAAGCCAAGCAGCCCGACAAAAAAGCGCTGGGTGACTGGTGGAAGCAGATCGGTAAATGGCGCGACCGCAAGTCGCTCGCCTATCGTAATTCCAATGAAGTCATCAAGCCGCAATACGCCATCCAGCGGCTCTACGAGGCAACCAAGGACAAGGACGTCTACATCACGACCGAGGTCGGGCAGCATCAGATGTGGGCGGCGCAATTCTTCCACTTCCAGGAACCGAATCGCTGGATGACCTCCGGCGGCCTCGGCACCATGGGCTACGGCTTGCCGGCCTCGGTCGGCGTGCAACTGGCGCATCCGAAATCGCTGGTCATCGACATCGCCGGAGAGGCGAGCGTGCAGATGACGATGCAGGAATTGTCGACGGCGGTGCAGTATCGCCTGCCGATCAAG
Organism: uncultured Hyphomicrobiales bacterium; assembly: GCA_903892675.1. Taxonomy (GTDB): domain Bacteria; phylum Pseudomonadota; class Alphaproteobacteria; order Rhizobiales; family Xanthobacteraceae; genus Pseudolabrys. The sequence goes on from CAITJJ010000161.1 coordinate 12,538, forward strand.
ATCTTCATCTTGAACAACGGCTATATGGGCATGGTGCGGCAGTGGCAGGAATTGCTGCACGGCAACCGCTATTCGGAAAGCTATTCGGAAGCGCTGCCGGATTTCGTCAAGCTCGCCGACGCCATGCACGCTGTCGGCATTCGCTGCGAGAAGCCGGGCGATCTCGACCATGCCATCAAGGAGATGATCGACATTGACCGGCCGGTGCTGTTCGATTGCGTCGTCGACCAGAAGGAAAACTGCTTCCCGATGATTCCGTCGGGCAAGGCGCACAACGAAATGATCCTCGGCGACAGCGGCGTCAGCCTCGATGACGCGATTACCGAAGAAGGCAAGATGCTGGTTTAAGCGCCGCGCCGCGCCGCGCATTGAAACAAGGACGACGACCGTGAACGCAAACGTGCCCTCAAGTACCTCGCATTATCCAACCGCGCCGACGGCGCAGAAGCTGGAATCGCACACTTTGTCGGTGCTGGTCGATAACGAACCCGGCGTGCTGGCGCGCGTCATCGGCCTGTTCTCCGGGCGCGGTTACAATATCGAATCGCTGACGGTGTCGGAA
>CAITJJ010000162.1 GCA_903892675.1 uncultured Hyphomicrobiales bacterium
CGCCGCGCTCGGTCTCAAGGGCGAATTGTTCAACGCCGGCTTGAAGCTCATCACCGGCGTCTATAACACCTGGTGGGAATGCGACGCGACGATGGTGGAATTAAATCCGCTTGCCATCGTGACACTCGCCGATGGCAAGGAAACCGTCATGGCGCTCGACGCGAAAATTTCCCTCGATGACAACGCGCTTTACCGCCACGCGGACATCCAGGCGATGCGCGATTTGAACGAGGAGGCGCCGCTCGAAATCGAGGCGAGCAAGTTCAATCTTAATTACATCAAGCTTGACGGCTCGATTGCGTGCCTCGTGAACGGCGCGGGCCTCGCGATGGCAACGATGGACATTGTCCAGCATTTTGGCGGCAGCCCGGCGAATTTCCTCGACGTCGGCGGCGGGGCGAGCCAGGAGCAGGTCGCAGCGGCGTTCAAGATCATTCTGCAGGATCCTCATGTGAAGGGCATTTTCGTCAATATCTTCGGCGGCATCATGGATTGCGACGTCATCGCCACCGGCATCGTCGCGGCGGTGAAGGAAACGGGCCTGAAACTGCCTCTGGTCGTCCGGCTCGAAGGCAACAACGTCGCCGCCGGCAAAAAGACACTGGCGGAATCTGGCGTGGCTATCATCAACGGCGATTCCATGTCCGACGCGGCGCAGAAAATTGTGAAGGCCGTGGGCAAATAGTTTCCGGCCATGCTCAAAGTCACCGAAATCGCGTTCAGTTGCTACGCCGTCACCGACATGGCGCGTGCACGGAACTTTTACGAGGACGTGCTGGGCTTGAAACCTACCATGATCGTCGGCGAGCCCGGCGGAATGCAGTGGACGGAATACGAATTCGGCCCGTATGCGCTGTCGCTCGGCTGCGCGCCGGGCATGTTTAAGCCAAGCCCCGATGGCTGCTCCGTGGCCCTGGAGGTCGAGGACTTTGATGCCGCCGTCGCGCATCTGCGCGCGCACAACGTGAAGTTCCGCATCGAGCCGATCCCCACGCCCGTCTGCCACATGGCGATGTTTTTTGATCCCGACGGCAATACCATTGGCATCCATAAGCGAAAAAAATCTTAATTCGAAATAATTGTAAATTTTTAACATGTCTATCCTCGTCACCCCCCAAACCAAGGTTCTCGTCCAAGGCATCACCGGCAGCTTTGGCGCGAAGCACGCGCAACTCTCGATTGATTACGGCACGCAAATCGTCGCTGGCGTCACGCCCGGCAAGGGCGGCCAATTTTTCGAACACGGCGGCAAGAAGGTTCCGATCTTCGACACCGTCGCCGAAGCCGTAAAACAATCGGGCGCGACCGCCAGTGCGGTGTTCGTTCCACCGCCGTTTGCTGCCGATGCGATTCTCGAAGGCGCGGATGCTGGCCTTGAACTTGTCGTCGCCATCACCGAAGGCATTCCCGTCCGCGACATGGTGCGCGTGAAACGTGCGCTGCAAGGCAACACCAAGACACGCCTCATCGGGCCGAACTGCCCCGGCATCGTGACGCCCGGCGAAGGCAAAGATTCTCACGGCGGCTGCCGCATCGGCATCGCGCCTGGCTACATTCACAAGAAGGGCAACATCGGCGTCGTCTCGCGCTCCGGCACGTTGACTTACGAAGCCGTGTGGCAACTCACCTCGCGCGGCGTCGGCCAGTCCACCTGCGTTGGCATCGGCGGCGACCCTGTCAACGGCACCTCGCACCTGGATGTCATCAAGATGTTCAATGCCGACCCCGCCACTCGCGGGATCATCATGATTGGCGAGATCGGCGGCTCAACCGAAGAAGAAGCCGCCGCGTGGATTAAGCAACACTGCAAGAAACCTGTCGCCGGTTTCATCGCCGGCGCGACCGCCCCTCCAGGCCGCCGCATGGGCCATGCTGGGGCGATCATCAGCGGTGGAAAAGGAACAGCCTCCGCCAAAATCGCCGCGTTTCAGGA
>CAITJJ010000163.1 GCA_903892675.1 uncultured Hyphomicrobiales bacterium
CGGCGCTGGATCGAACATTCGCGCTCGTGCAGATAGATGACGTTGCCGTGCTTGTCGCCGAGCAGCTGGATATCGATGTGGCGCGGATCGACAATGAATTTCTCGATGAACATGCGGTCGTCGCCGAAGCTGGCCTTGGCTTCCGAGCGGACGGCGGGGAAGCCTTCCTCGACGTCCTGGGTGTTCCAGGCGACCCGAATGCCCTTGCCGCCGCCGCCGGCGGAGGCCTTGATCATCACCGGATAGCCGATCTCGTTGGCGATCTTCACCGCCTCCTTGTCGTCGGCGATGACGCCGAGATGGCCAGGCACAGTAGACACCTTGGCGGCCGCGGCGGCCTTCTTGGACTCGATCTTGTCGCCCATGGCGGCGATGGCCTTGGGGTTCGGACCGATAAAGACGATGCCCGCCGCTTCCAGCGCCTTCGGGAAAGCTTCGCGCTCGGACAGGAAGCCGTAGCCGGGATGGACCGCCTCGGCGCCGCTCTCTTTGCAGGCGGCGACGATTTTCTCGATAACCAGATAGCTTTGGGCGGCGGCTGGCGGGCCGATCAGGATGGCGGTATCGGCCATCTCGACATGCAGCGCGTCCTTGTCGGCCTCCGAATAGACGGCGACCGTCTCAATTCCCATTTTTCGCGCGGTCTTGATGATCCGGCAGGCGATTTCGCCGCGATTGGCAATCAAGATGCGCTTGAACATGGCCGCTGAATTCCTTAGCCCGTACCGGCTTTTCAACTTTGCGGCACTGCAGCGAAATGTCAATGCGCGGTCCCGCGCTGGCGTCGGAAAATCTGTTTTATCAGGTGCCGGGCGACCGCCAGCTTTAATCTCCGGCAAAGCACCTCGGCGCTAAGTCCTTACTCTTTGCAGCGCACCCTATTCCCCTGCCCGCCGGATGCTTATATTCAGCGTTCAGCGAATTTCACCGGCTTTCGAATTGGAGACTTCTCATGACATTGGCAATTGGCGACACCGCACCGGACTTCGAAGCGGAAACCACCGAGGGCAAAATCACCTTTCACGCATGGCTGGGTAATTCCTGGGGTCTGCTGTTCTCGCACCCGAAAGACTTCACCCCGGTCTGCACCACCGAACTGGGCGCCGTGGCGCGCCTGAAGCCCGAGTTTGACAAGCGCAACGTCAAGGTCATCGGCCTGTCGGTCGACCCGGTCGACAATCACGCCAAGTGGGCGGTCGACATCAAGGACGTCGGCGGCTTTGCCCCGAACTATCCGATGATCGGCGACACCGAGCTGAAGATTTCCAAGGCCTACGGCATGCTGCCGGCCTCGACCTCGGGCACCTCGGAAGGCCGGACGCCGGCCGACAACCAGACGGTGCGCAACGTGTTCATCATCGGCCCCGACAAGAAGATCAAACTGATCCTGGTCTATCCGATGGCGGTCGGCCGCAACTTCCAGGAAATCCTGCGCGTCCTCGACTCGTTGCAGCTCAACGCCAAGCACCGCGTCGCCACGCCGGCCGACTGGAAACAGGGCGAAGACGTGATCCTCACCGCGGCGATCACCAACGATGAAGCCAAGACTTTGTATCCGGAAGGCTACAAGACCGTGAAGCCTTACCTGCGCGTCGTGCCGCAGCCAAAATAGGTATCCGGCATAATCTGCTGGAGATCGAGGGCGCGGATTGCCAAATCCGCGCTCTTTCTCTATGTGCCGCGGTGCCGCCTTGTCTTCCGGAGTAGCTCCCATGACCGACATCAACGAAACCGCCAATATCCAGCCGGCCTTCGCGCAATTCCTCGGCATCAAGATGACGCATATTTCGCTGGAGCGCGTCACCGCCGAGCTGTTCGTCAAGGACGAACTGAACAACCGCTTCGGCATCATGCATGGCGGGGCGATCATGGCCTTGGCCGACAATGTCGGCGGCACCGCCACCACCGCCAATCTTAAAGATGGTCAGACCACCACGACGATCGAGAGCAAGACCAATTTCTTCGCCGCGATCCCGATCGGCGACACCGCAAAAGCCGAATGCATCCCGCTGCATCGCGGCCGCACCACCATGGTCTGGCAGACGCGCATCACCCGCAACGACGGCCGGCTGTGCGCGATGGTGACGCAGACGCAGATGGTGCTGAAGCGGAAGAAGTAGCCCTATTTCCGGCGCATGATCTTATCCGAAAACCGGTTCCCACTTTTCGGGATCATGCGCTACTTATCGGCCGTGACGGAGGCGGCTGCGTTGCCCGCCGCCGGCGTTATGCGCGCGCCGCGATTGACCAGAACGACGCCAGCCGCGCAGACCACCATGCCGGCGATCGACAGCGCATCGAGCTTTTCGCCGAACAGGCCATAGGCCATCAACGCGGTCACCGCCGGCACCAGATAGAACAGGCTGGCAAAGCCGGTCGCGGCCGAGCGGCGGATCAGCCAGTACATCAGTCCGACCGCCGCGATCGACAGCACCAGCACCAGCCAGGCAATGGCGAAGATCAATTCGCCGCTCCAATGGATGACCCGCGTCTCGAAGGCGAAAGCCGCGCACCAGTAAAGGACCACCACGCCGCCGTACTGGAATACATTGCCGGTGCGCCAGTCGATATTGCCGCTGTATCGCTTCTGGTACAGCGTGCCGACGGTGACCCCGAGCAGCGAGACGACACTGCCTATCCAGCCGAGCACCGATGCTTCCGCGACCATCTGCCGGTCGTGCAGGACGAGTGCAACGCCAACCAATCCGAGCGCCAGCCCGAACCATTGCTGCCGCGACACCGTTTCGCCCATGAAGTGGTTGGCGATGACCGAGGTCAGAATCGGCTGCAAGCCCGGGATCAGGGCCGAGATACCGGCCGGCACGCCCTGGCTGATGGCGAAAAAGACACCGCCGAGATAAAGCCCGTGCACCAGCACGCCGATGACGACGCTATGCCCGATTTCGGCGCTGCTCGGCCATTTCGCGCCGCTGACGAAGGCGATGATCGTCATGATGACGACGACAAATACCATTCGCACGCCCAGAAAGGTCATCGGCTCGATATAGGGCAAGCCATAGCGCGCGCCGATGAAACCCGTGCTCCAGAGCAGCACGAACACGACTGGCGCTGCGGCGATCGCCAAACGGCTCAAAGACATTAAATTCTCGTAAGAAAAGCGAGTTCGGGACTCAATCGTGGCCAAGCGCTATAGCATTTCCGGCACGATTGTGGTCACCCTGTATCCGGTGCCGTCGACCCTGCTCGCAATCCAATGCGGGATGGCGCGAGGCAGAGGGAGGCCACCATGCAGATAATGGTATTTTATATCGTATTCGTGTTGATTGGCGACGTCGGCGCGTACTTTCTAGGCCGCACTGTGGAACATTGGTCGCCCACGTCCAGCCTGCCGGTCTTTCTCGCCAGCTTTTTCATAGTTTTCTGGCTCGCCTGGCGCCTCGCGGTGCGCGTGACGGAACCCAAGGCGGCATAGGACATTGCTGGGCTGCTGATTCACAAGAATCAGGAACCTGGCACGTATTCGCGGGTTTCCTCCTTTCGAGACGCGGCAACGTGTTTCGTGACCCAAGGAGGAGACCATGACCGATCCCCGCTTTACCGACCCGCGATTCGACGACCGCTACACGCCGCCTGCCCCGTTGCGCAACGAAAACGCCGGCGGCGTTTGGGGCTGGATTGCCGGGCTTGCCGTCGTCGCTTTGATCGCTTTCGTTGTCGTCGCTGGCTGGAACAGCGCCACAACCAACACCGCATCCAACCCGCCAGCCGCCACGCCGGCGCCGGTGACCACCGGCAGCGGCGCGCCGATCCGAAACGTCACGCCGCAGAGCACCACCGGTTCCGGCTCGACCTCGCCGTTGACCAATCCAGCGCAGGCGTCACCGCCGGCCAATAGCGGCACGCGGTAATACGGCGATCCAGCTCCAACGGTCCCGGCGAACTTCAGCGCCGGGACCGAAGGTTGGGCTTCACGTCTGAAACGCGGGATCGATCGGCACGCGATAGCCATTGGCCAGCCGATTGGTTTCGTTAGCCATGCCGGTCACCGCCATCAGCTCGCCGAACATCGCCTCGCTCATGCCGGCCTTGCGCGCGGCGGCACTGTGACTGGCGATGCAATAGGCGCAACCATTGGTGACCGAGACCGCGAGATAGACCATCTCCTTGGTCAGGGGATCGAGCGCGCCGGGTGACATAACTTCCTTGATGCTCTCCCAGGTGCGCTTGAGGGTCGCCGGATCGTGCGCCAGATATTTCCAGAAATTGTTGACGTCCGGCACGTTGCGCGACGTCTTGATGTCGTCATAGACCGCGCGCACTTGCGGCGAAGCATCGGCATATTCAATTGGCGGTGGCATAGAGCGTTTTCCTCGCAGCTGATTAATGCAGCCGATTATGATGACATCGGCGGTCGCTGCAAGGCTGTGGCCTTAGCGCCGCCACCTCAGGCCGGCGGCACCATCAACAACATCGGCGCACCCTTGCACGCGCGCGCGCGCAGCGCATCGTTGACCCGGCGCGGGTTGGCGGCCTTGCCTTTGGTTGCATCGATCAAATTCTTGGTTAGCCCTTCGATGCTGTGCTGGGCGACGCCGAAGCCGGTGAGCAAATTGAATCGCACCGTCCGAATGCGCGGCCGGCATGGCGCCGGTGGAATAAAGTTTTCGACAATCATGCGCGGCAGCGCGAGAATTTCGCCGGCTTCGTAAGTGCGGTCGATGCCCAATCCCTCGACGGATTTGTCGCTTATCATCGCGCTGACGTCGAAAAACCCGGTGACCGGCGACGGATCGAACGCGTAGACGTAATGGATCCCTCTTTCACCGCCCGCGTAGGCCGCCTGCTGCGCCAGGCCGCCGCCGAGCGAATGGCCGACCGAGACAAATTCGGTGACCGCGCCGCCGCAGCCATTTTTGCGGATGCCCTTGATGATATCGGCGATGTGCGTCTGAACCTGCGCATACTGGTCGAATTTCGGCACCAGACGATACAGCCACCGGAAGTTCGAGACCCAGTCGCCGATTTCACTTTTGTCGGTGCCGCGGAACGCAATCGCGATACGGCATTGGCCGTTTTCCCGGTGACGCCAGACATGATACTCTAGCCCCCCAACCGGCTTGCAATCGGAACCGAGATTTTTCGGACAGGGAAGACTGCCGGCCCGCCCAGAGATGCACTCCCAGTGATGCCGACGCTTCAGCGAATCGACCCAACCGGCCACCGTCGTGTTGAAAGCAAACTGGTCGTCGCTATCGCCCTTGAGATGCCGGGCGAGCTTGTAGGGATCGGGGCAGCTTGTGGCGCCGTTCAGCGCGTTCTCATTGGTATAGGCGATGGTCGCCATCATGGCGTAAGGCGCATAAAGCGCGGCATAGTCCACCGCGCCGAAATTCGTCCCGAAGTCGACGCCGATGCTGACCACGACCTCCTCGCGCGGCTGCGTCGCGCAGCCGCCAAGACCGGCAGCAAGACTGGCGCCGAACGCAAGCACGACGGCGATGGCAGCCGGCCGCGCCGAGCAAAGCTTTCCCCACCCCACCATCACGCTCCCCATACCCGCTTAACGTGTATCGAAGCAGGAACGATACGCCGGGACAAGAGGCGACGCGCGCCGGCCGGCGGTTTCAGCACGCCGCACGGATGGCTAGCGTTACAACCGGACAACCCGAGTGGCGGCGGCTTTCGCTGAAAGCTATTTGCGCAAGCCGGCCGCCTCCACCGCGGTTTTCCATTTTTCCAGGTCGGCCGCCTGCGCCTTGGCGAAATCCTCCGGCGAGCCGCCAATGGCGTCGAAGCCCTGCGCCTTGAACATGGTCTGCGCCTCGGGTCCCTTGATGCCGAGATTGCCGGCGCGCGACAATTTATCGATCACCGCGCGCGGCGTGCCGGCCGGCGCCCAGATCGCGAACCACAGGCTGGCGTCGAGATCGACGCCCGACTCTTTCAGCGTCACCAGTTCGGGCGCGGCCGACGAGCGCGTCGCCGTCGAGGTCGCCAGCGCCTTCAACGTGTTGTCGCTTCCTCCCCCAAACCTGAACAATGTCGCTGTCGCATCGCCCCTGCTCTGCATTGGCAAGTGCAACTGCTGGGCGCACCACCTGGGAGCTCACGATCTGACTCGGCCCGGATCCGATACGCC
>CAITJJ010000164.1 GCA_903892675.1 uncultured Hyphomicrobiales bacterium
CATGTCCCGCGTTAAACGTGGCGTTACCGCCCACGCCAAGCACAAGAAAGTCTACAAGGCCGCCAAGGGCTTTTATGGCCGCCGCAAGAACACCATCCGCGTCGCCAAGCAGGCGGTCGAAAAGGCGAACCAGTACGCGTTCCGCGACCGCAAGCGCAAGAAGCGCACGTTTCGCGCTTTGTGGATCCAGCGCCTGAACGCCGCCGTGCGGCCGTTCGGCCTGAACTACTCGCGCTTCATCGATGGCCTCACCAAGTCGGGCCTGAACCTCGATCGCAAGGTTCTGTCCGACATCGCGATCAACGAGCCGGCGGCTTTTGCCGCCATCGTTGAGAAGGTCAAGGCCGCGATTCCGGCTCCGGCCGAAACGCCGCGCGCCACGGCTTAAGACGACACGCGCTACGTTCTCCGTTGTCATGCGCGGGCTTGACCCGCGCATCCCGCTTAGGGACGCAGTGCCTTCCTAAACGGGATGGCCGGGACATAGGCGAGCGAAGCGACGCCGTCCTTAGGACGGCTATGCCCGGCCATGACAGGTAGGTGATCCATGTCCGACATCGCCAAGCTTGAAACCGAACTCCTGAGTGCCGTCGCATCCGCCAGGGACGAAGCGGCGCTCGAGGCTGTGCGCGTCGCAGCCCTTGGCAAAAGCGGCTCGGTTTCGGCGCTGTTGAAGACGCTCGGGTCGATGACGCCGGACGAGCGCAAAGCGCAAGGCCCGGCGATCAACGGCCTGAAGGAGCGCATCACCGGCGCAATCTCAACCGCCAAGGAAGCACTCGGCATGGCCGCGCTCGATGCGCGGCTGGCCAGCGAGACCGTCGACGTCACATTGCCGACGCGCGAGACGCCGGCCGAGCAGGGCCGCGTTCACCCGATCAGCCAGGTGATCGACGAACTGACCGCGATCTTCGCCGACATGGGCTTTGCCGTCGCGGAAGGGCCGGACATCGAGACCGACGACTACAACTTCACCAAATTGAATTTCCCGGAAGGCCATCCGGCGCGGGAAATGCACGACACCTTCTATTTCCCGCCAAAGCCGGACGGCTCGCGCCTGTTGCTGCGTACGCACACCTCGCCTGTGCAGGTCCGCACCATGCTGACGCAAAAGCCGCCGATCCGCGTCATCATCCCGGGCCGCACCTACCGCTCCGACTCGGACCAGACCCACACGCCGATGTTCCACCAGGTCGAAGGCCTGGTGATCGACAAGACGTCGCATATGGGTCACCTGAAATGGATTCTGGAAGAATTCTGCAAGGCGTTCTTCGAAGTCGATTCCGTCAAGATGCGTTTCCGGCCGTCGTTTTTTCCGTTCACCGAGCCGTCGATGGAAGTCGACATCCAGTGCCGCCGCGACAAAGGCGAAATCCGCTTCGGCGAAGGCAATGACTGGCTCGAGATTCTCGGCTGCGGCATGGTGCATCCGAACGTGCTGCGCAATTGCGGCCTCGATCCCGATGAGTATCAGGGCTTCGCCTGGGGCATGGGCATCGACCGCATCGCCATGCTGAAATACGGCATCAACGATCTGCGCGCCTTCTTCGAAGCAGACGTGCGCTGGCTGTCGCATTACGGCTTTCGTCCGCTCGACTTCCCGACGCTTGCGGGAGGGCTCAGCACATGAAATTCACCCTGTCCTGGCTGAAAGATCACTTCGACACGGTCGCCACGCTCGACGAGATCGTCGAGAAGCTCACCATGATCGGGCTCGAGGTCGAGCGCGTCGAGGACAAGGCCAAGGAATTCGAGGCCTTCAAGGTCGCGCAAATCATCACCGCCGAACAGCATCCGAATGCCGACCGTCTGCGAGTCTGCACGGTCGATAACGGCACCGGCACGCCGTTGCAGATCGTCTGCGGCGCGCCGAATGCGCGCGCGGGCTTGAAGACCGTGCTCGGCCTGCCCGGCACCTATATTCCCGCCAAGGACATCACGCTCGCCGTCGGCAAGATTCGCGGCGTCGAGAGCCAGGGAATGATGATCTCCGGCGCCGAGATTGGTTTCTCGACCGACAGCGACGGCATCATCGAACTGCCGGCCGATGCGCCAATCGGCAAGCCATTCGCCGAAGTGCTCGGCCTCAACGAGCCGGTGATCGAAATCAACCTGACGCCGAACCGTTCCGACTGCACGAGCGTCAACGGCATTGCCCGCGATCTCGGCGCCACCATGCTCGGCGACTACAAAGAGAACGCGCCGAAGCGCGTCGCCGGCACGTTTCCCTGTCCGGTCAATGTCACGCTGGATTTCGGCGCGACGCATCCTTTGTGCCCGGCCTTCGGTCTGCGTCTGGTGCGCGGCGTCAAGAATGGTCCGTCGCCGGACTGGCTGCAAAAGCGCCTCACGGCCATTGGTCTTCGTCCGATCAACGCGCTGGTCGACATCACCAATTACATCACCTTCGACCGCGGCCGTCCGCTGCATGTGTTCGACGCCAAGAAGGTCAAAGGCCATCTCACCGTGCGCCGCGCCGTCAATGGCGAGACTGTGCTGGCGCTCGACGGCAAGACTTACACGCTGGACGCCGCGATGTGCGTGATCGCCGATGAGAAGGGCGTCGAATCGCTCGCCGGCATCATGGGCGGCGAAGAATCCGGCTGCGACGAGAACACCACCGACGTGCTGATCGAATCGGCCTTGTGGGATGAATTCAACATCGCCCAGACCGGCCGCAAACTCGGCATCAACACCGACGCGCGCTACCGCTTCGAGCGCGGCGTCGATCCGAACTTCATGATCCCCGGCCTCGAACTGGCGACGCAGATGGTCATCGACTTCTGCGGCGGCGAGCCGTCCGAGATCGTCGTCGCCGGCGATCCGGCGCCGAAGGAAGCCGTCATCGACTATCCGGTCAGCGAATTGCCGCGCCTTGCCGGCATCAAGCTGTCGCAGGCCGAAATCCGCCGCACGCTGGAGCGCCTCGGCTTCTTTGTCGCCGGCCAGGGTGACCGCCTCAAGATCGCGGTGCCGTCATGGCGTCCGGACGTGCATGCCCGCGCCGATATCGTCGAGGAACTGGTGCGCATCGTTGGCGTCGATTCGATTCCCTCGACGCCGTTCCCGAGCAGCGACAATGCGCGCAAGGCCGTGCTGACGCCGATCCAGGTGCGCACCCGCAAGGCCAAGCGCGCGCTCGCCGCGCGCGGCCTGACCGAGGCCGTCACCTGGTCGTTCATTTCAAAGCGCGAAGCGGAATTGTTCGGCGGCGGCAGACCTGAACTGGCGCTCGCCAATCCGATCGCAGCCGAATTGTCCGACATGCGGCCGAGCCTGCTCGCCGGGCTCATCACCTCGGCGCAGCGCAATGCCGATCGCGGCACCGCCGATGTGGCGCTGTTCGAAGTCGGCCAGATTTTCAAAGGCGACCAGCCGGACGATCAATTCACCGCCGCCAGCGGCGTGCGCCGCGCGCTCGCCAAAACCAGCGGCATCGGCCGTCATTGGTCTGCCACACCGCAGCCGGTCGACGTGTTCGACGCCAAGGCCGATGCTTTCGCCGTATTGGCCGCCGCGGGCGCGCCGATGCAGGCGTTGCAAGTCGTGCCCGGTGGTCCGGCCTGGTTTCATCCCGGCCGCTCCGGCACGATCCAGATTGGCCCGCAGAACATCATCGGCCACTTCGGCGAAGTTCACCCGCGCCTTCTCGCGGCGCTGAAGGCCGACGGCCCGCTGGTCGGCTTCGAGGTCATCCTCGAGAACATCCCGGCCGCCAAGGCCAGGCCGACACGCGCCAAGCCGCTCTTGGAGCTGTCGCCGTTCCAGCCGGTCGATCGCGACTTTGCCTTCGTCGTCGACAGCAAAGTGAAAGCCGCCGACATCACGCGCGCGGCGCAGAACGTCGACAAGAAGCTGATCGTCGGCGTCACTGTGTTTGACGTCTATGAAGGCACCGGTATCGAACCAGGCAAGAAATCGGTCGCCATCACGGTCACCATGCAGCCGCGCGACAAGACCATGACCGACCAGGAAATCGATGCGCTGGGCGCAAAGATCGTCGCCGAGGTTGGCAAGCGCACTGGCGGCGTGCTGCGGGGGTAATCCCCGTTTATCAAGACGCGCTTTTATTTCCGTTCGTCCCCGCGAAAGCGGGGACCCAGCGCTTTAGCCAAAGAACTGGATTCCCGCTTTCGCGGGAACGAACGGAGTTTGTGGCGAGCGTTGTTCAAGTGCCTAAACGGACACCAAATCCGCATACGCATAGCCGTCGCGCTCAACAACCTCGCCGACCGTCACCGCAACGCGCCCCTTCATCATCGGGCCCGCCGCGACGAAGCTGTGAAACTCGCCGTTCTCGCCGCACGGATCGACGCCCTTCGGCAGATCGCGCAGCAACTGACGATCGAAGCGGCGGCCGGCAAACGAGGCCGGCAGTTTTTTCAGATCGACCGTGGCGATATAGGCTTCGACACAGCCTGAAATCATGTCCTTTGCCAAAGCGTCGGTCGGCATATCCCACAGCGGAAACACCGGCGTCACGCCAACCGGCTTGAGCTTCGCCTCGCGATAGGCGCGGATGTCCTGCAAGAACAGATCGCCGAAAATGACATGCGTCACGCCGGCGGCGATTGCCGCGCGCATCGCCTCGGCCATGCGCTCTTCGTAAATCTCATTGGTGCAAGGATAAGGTATACGCACGATTGTCGGTGGCAGCCCGGCGGCCTTGAGTTGCGCCATCAGCAATTCCTCGCGCACGCCATGAATGCTGACGCGGCCGAATGTCTCGGTGACCGTCGTCAGCGCGCCGACGATGTCGTAGTCGCCGGCAAGCCGCGCCAGATGCAGCGCCCAGGCGCTATCCTTGCCGCTGGACCAGGCGATCAAGGCCTTTGGGCGCAAATCTTTCGGACCTTTGCCATTACCGATCGTCATCCTGACACCTCATCGACACCGCAACATGGTATCCGAAAGCTTTCTATCCGCATGCCTGCAACGGCACGAATCCACATGGCGCAACGGTTTTCGTGGCTAACGCAACGTTTATCGATACCGCGCCGGATGAACCAATTTGCAATGAGTCCTGCGTAAATTGAAGGCAACAAGCGCGGAAGAACAATTCCGCCGGGCGAAGAAATCGCCAGGCTAAGCGCCGGGGGACGGTGCGTTAAGGGCGGGCCATGAGTTTCGTAGCGGACGGAGTCGGGCGCATTCTTGCCCGCTATTTGGAAAAGCCGGCACAGGGCTACGAGCCCTTCACGCCGACCGATCCCGCCGTGCTGCGCGACACGCTGAAACCCGGCGACGTGATCCTCGTCGAAGGCAACAACCACATTTCCGGCGTCATCAAATATCTGACGCAGTCGACCTGGTCGCATGCCGCGCTTTATGTCGGTCCGATCGGCGACCGCTGCACCGCCGACGGCGAGCCGCTGGTTCTGGTCGAAGCCAATATCGGCGAAGGCGTGGTCGCCGCGCCGCTGTCGAAATATGCCCGCTTTCATACCCGCATTTGCCGGCCGGTCGGACTTAATGACGACGATCGCGCCCGCGTCTGCACCTATGCCTCCGAGCGCATCGGCTTCGATTACGACCTGAAGAACATCATCGACCTGATGCGCTATCTGTTGCCGCTGCCGATCCCGCAGCGCTGGCGCCGCCGCATGATGGCGCTCGGCTCCGGCCACCCGACCCGGATTATCTGTTCGGCGCTGATCGCGCAGGCGTTTGAAAACGTGCGCTATCCGATCCTGCCGAAAGTGACGCTTCTGGAGAGCGAAAAGGCGCGCGAGGAAATCCTCGAAATCCGCCATTCGTCGCTTTACGCGCCGCGCGATTTCGACATTTCGCCCTATTTCGAGGTGGTCAAACCGACCATCGTGCGCGGCTTCGACTACAAGGCCATGGCCTGGGCCGATCTGCCCGCCACCGACCCGGATCTCATGGTGTCGCTGGTGCCGGCCGATAGCGTGCCGACGGCGGAAAAAGAGATGGCGGCGGTCTAACGCCGCAAGGCCTTGTTCAGCATGGCCTTGCTCAAAAGCCCGATCCGCCTTAACTGAGCGTCCATGACCGACGCAGTCGCCAAAGCCATTGCCCAGCTGTTTACCGCGCCTTTGCGCCGCGTGCTGCTGAAAGCCATCGGACTGGCGATTTTGTTCATCATTATCATCGGCATCGCCATGCAGCGGCTGCTGGCGAGCCTGGCCGAAAACGGCGCGACCTGGGCCGAGCAGACCGCCGGCGTCGCCCCGCATTCGCTGTGGGCGACCTTGGCCTGGATATTGTCGATCATGGCGGGCCTGGGGATCATCACCGGCGCGCTGTTCCTGATGCCGGCGGTGAGCGCTTTCGTCGGCAGTTTTTTTGTCGACGAGGTCGCCGAAAAGGTCGAACTCAAATTCTATCCGCACGAACCGCCCGGCCGCCCGCTGCCGGTTTTTCGCGGACTGATCGAAGGCATCAAGATCGCGCTGCTCGCCTTGCTCGTCTATCTGCTCGCGCTGCCGTTCCTGCTGTTTTTCGGCTTCGGCCTGCTCATCCTGTTTTTCGGCAATGCCTATCTGCTTGGCCGCGAATATTTCGAACTCGCCGCCATGCGCTTTCGCCCGCCCGAGGAAGCGAAAGCGATGCGCAAGGCCAATGCGATTTATATCCTTCTCGCCGGCATGATCATCGCCGCCTTCGTGTCGCTGCCGTTTCTCAATCTGGCGACGCCGGTTTTCGCCATGGCCTTTATGGTGCACATTCACAAGAAACTGTCCGGCAGCCGCGGCGTGGAATCGATTCGCTAGTACCAGTTGTCGTCCCCGCGAAGGCGGGGACCCAGCATTCACTTTAAAAAGAGATTGCGGTGCCGGATCATCCGCCTTCGCGGATGATGACAACAGAGTTTTAAGACGCGACGACCGTCTTTCCCGGCCACTGACACAGATCGGCAATGATGCACCGTTCGCATTGCGGCTTGCGGGCGAGACAAATGTAGCGCCCGTGCAAAATCAGCCAGTGATGCGCGTGCAGCATGTATTTCGCCGGGATGACTTTCTCCAGCTCCAGCTCGACCGCTAAGGGATCCTTGCCCGGCGCCAGGCCCGTGCGATTGCCGATGCGAAAAATGTGCGTATCGACCGCCATGGTCGGCTGACCGAAGGCCATGTTCAAGACGACGTTAGCCGTCTTGCGACCTGCGCCCGGCAGCGTCACCAGTTCGTCGCGCGTGCGCGGCACCTCGCCGCCGAATTCATCGACCAGTTTCTTCGCCAGCAAGAAGACGTTCTTCGCCTTGGTCCGGAACAAGCCAATGGTCTTGATCAGGTCGCGGATGCGGTCCTCACCGAGCGCGACCATTTTCTCCGGCGTGTCGGCAAGCGCGAACAGAGCCGGCGTCGCCTTGTTGACGCCGGCATCGGTTGCCTGCGCCGATAAAACGACCGCCACCAAAAGCGTGAACGGGTTGTTGTGCTTCAACTCACCCTTCGGTTCCGGCTCCTGCGCCTGAAAGCGGCGAAAGGCTTCGTCGATCTGCGCCGGCGTCCAGCGTTTCGCGGTGGCCGCGAAAGCTTCGGCATCGGCCTTTTTCTGTCTGGCGACAGGCTTCTTGTGCGGAGCCTTGCCTTTGGCTGCCTTTGTCAGGGCTTTCTTCACCGACGGCTTTTTGACCTTTGCCGCTTTGCGAACGAGAGTCTTGCGGAGCGATTTTTTTGTCATGATTTCCGGTATACTCATGGGTATGACCGCCGACAACACGATATCTGGCGAACTCGAACCGGCGATCTTTTCCGCCACGATCACGCCGCACCGCTCGCTCGGCAATGTCGGCTTTCTGGTGCTGATGATCGTCTTCGGTGCGGTTAGTTTTTTGACCGGCATTGCCTTCCTGTTGATGGGCGCCTGGCCGGTATTTGGTTTTTTCGGCCTCGATGTATTGCTGCTGTACTGGGCCTTCCGCCTGAACTACCGGCATGCCGCGGCCTATGAGGAAATCAATGTCACGGCCTCGGCGTTGACCGTGCGCAAGGTCAATCATCGGGGGCAATCGCACGAATGGCGGCTTAATCCGCTCTGGGTTAAACTCGATTCGGAATCGACCGAAGAATTCGGTATCGCGCGGCTGTTTCTGGTGACACGGGGCAAGCAGCTTACCGTGGCGAGCTTCCTCGGTCCCGATGAGCGTGAAGGTTTCGCCAGAGAGCTTGGCGAGGCACTCGCACAGGCCCGGCGCGGGCCAGTGCGCACGGTTGTCGCGTAAAGTCAGAAATCGGGTGGTTCGCGGCTGCCGCGCGGCCTAAATCCGTGGCATGACACAGACAGAAACCATCATGCCGAAACCGACGCCGAAATTTGTCGAAATGTTTCCCAAGAGCGCAACATTATCGAACGCTGCCGCGGACTACGACGTCGTGCGCCGTGCCATCGCGCATATTCGCGGCAACTGGCGAGACCAGCCGGAAATCGAAGTCATTGCCGATGCCGCCGGTGTCTCAGCCACCGATCTGCATCATCTGTTCCGCCGCTGGTGCGGCCTGACGCCGAAAGCCTTTCTGCAGGCGCTGACGCTCGACAGCGCGCGGACGCTGTTGCGCCAGTCGGCGAGCGTTCTGGACACGTCCTACGAAGTCGGACTGTCAGGACCGGGACGCCTGCATGATCTCTTCGTCACGCACGAAGCCATGTCGCCGGGCGAGTGGAAAGCCGGCGGCGAAGGCTTGACCATTACCTATGGCTTTCACCCCTGCCCGTTCGGCATGGCGCTCGTGATGAACACGCCGCGCGGACTCGCCGGCCTGGCGCTGGCCGACGCCGGCAAGGAACGCGCGTCGTTGCGCGACATGCGCACGCGCTGGCCGAGGGCAAAATATGTCGAGGACTATGCGGCGACCGCCGCGACCGCGCGGCGTATCTTTGACTCGGCGACGTGGAAGCCGGACCAGCCTTTGCGCGTCGTGCTGATCGGCACTGATTTTGAAATCCGCGTCTGGGAAAAACTGCTGACCATTCCGATGGGCAAGCTCACGACCTATTCCGATCTGGCGCGTAGCGCCGGCACGCCGAAAGCCGCGCGCGCTGTCGGCGCCGCGGTCGGCAAGAATCCGATTAGCTTCGTGGTGCCGTGCCATCGCGTGGTCGGCAAAAACGGCGACATCACCGGCTATCACTGGGGCATCAGCCGCAAGCGCGCGATGCTCGGCTGGGAAGCCGGCATGTCGGCTTGAGCTACGCCGCCAGATCGAGCTTAGAGGTTACCAGCGCGTCGGCGCCCAGTCTGTAGATGATCGGCACACCGGTTCCGATTTCGCGTTTGAGGATCTGCTCGGGCGACAGTTTTTCCAGCACCATCACCAGTGCGCGCAGCGAATTGCCATGCGCCGCCACCAGCACGCGCTCGCCGCGCAGCACGCGCGGCAGTATCTCCGTGACATAATACGGCAGCGTGCGCGCCAGAGTGTCCTTGAGGCTTTCGCCGCCCGGCGGCGCGATGTCGTAGGAGCGGCGCCAGATATGCACCTGCTCCTCGCCCCATTTCGCCCGTGCGTCGTCCTTGTTCAGGCCGGACAAATCGCCGTAGTCCCGCTCGTTGAGCGCCAGGTCCTTGACGATCGGCAGACCGGTCTGGCCCATTTCCTCGAACATCAGATCGAGCGTGCGCTGTGCGCGCTTGAGCGCCGAGGTATAGGCGATGTCGAAAGTCAGCCCCTGCGCCTTCAGTTTGCGCCCGGCCGCGCGCGCCTCAGTGACGCCCTGCTCGGTCAGATCGACGTCGCGCCAGCCGGTGAACAGGTTTTTCAAATTCCATTCGCTCTGGCCGTGACGCACCAGCACGAGAAGTCGGTCGGACATTTCACTTCACCTCGATCGAAAAACTAAAAATCCTTCAGCCCCAGCACATCCATCATCGAATAGAGGCCGGGCTTCTGCTTTCGCGCCCACAACGCCGCATGCAGCGCGCCATTGGCGAAGAGCATACGGTCATGTGCCTTGTGCACGAGCTCAATGCGTTCGGCCGGACCGACAAACATCACGGTGTGTTCGCCAACCACGTTGCCGCCGCGCAAAGTCGCAAAACCGATATCGCCGGCGCGGCGCGCACCGGTGTGGCCGTCGCGGCTGCGCACGGCGCTCTTGTCGAGGTCGATGCCACGGCCTTCTGCCGCGGCGCGGCCGAGCATCAGCGCGGTGCCGGACGGCGCGTCGATCTTCTGGTTGTGATGCATTTCGAGGACTTCGATGTCGAACGAGGCATCGAGCGTCTTGGCGACGCGCTTGGTCAAGGCCGCCAGCAGATTGACGCCGAGACTCATATTGCCGGACTTGACGATCACCGCCGTCTTGGCCGCCTCGGCGATCCTGGCATCGTCCGCCGCGCTCGTCCCCGTCGTGCCAATGATGTGCACCTTGCCCGCCTTGGCGGCGACCGCGGCTAGTTCGAGCGTCGCTTGCGGGATTGTGAAATCGACAATGCCATCGGCCGCGCCGATCACCTTCGCCGCATCGCCGACGAGCTTGACGCCGTTCTCGCCCAGCCCTGCGAGGGTGCCCGCATCCCAGCCGATCAGCGGCGAGCGCGCATCTTCCAGCGCGCCGACAAGCTTGAAATCCTTACTCTCGGCAATCGCCTTGATCAGCGTGCGGCCCATCCGCCCGCCGGCCCCGGCGACAATCAAACGCATTTCGGCCATCGGAAGCTCCCGGACTGACGGTGTGGGTATAGCGGGCCGACGTGGCCGCTGTCACCTGCGTGACGAAGTCAGGGCTGCGGCCCGTCGTAACCCTCGATAATCAGGATGTCAGCGACCGAATGCGGCTGCCGCACCTTGATATTGGCCTGGTATTCGGGCGACCGGTAGCAGGCCAAAGCCGTGGCATAATCGGGAAATTCGATCACCACGTTGCGCGAGCGGGCGCTGCCTTCCGGGCATTCGAAAGTGCCGCCGCGAATGACGAACCGGCCGCCGAATTTCTTGAAAATCGCGGCATTGGCCGCGGCATAGGGCTTGTAGCCCTCGTCGTTCTTCACATCGACCCGGCCGATCCAGTAGCCCTTCGCCATTCAAGCCTCCCTTTACTTTTTTGCGTCCGCAATCTCCGCGACGATGGCATCGGCCGCCGCTTTTGGGTCAGTGGCTTCGACGACCGGCCTGCCGACCACGAGGTAGTCGGCGCCTGCGGCGATCGCCTTGGCCGGCGTCATGATGCGCTTCTGGTCGCCGGCGGCGCTGCCCGCTGGACGAATGCCCGGCGTCACCAGCGCCATGTTGACGCCGACGATGCCGCGCAGATTGGCGGCTTCCTCCGGTGAGCAGACCAGACCGTCTATGCCGATATCGCGCGCCTGTTCGGCCCGGCGCACCACCAGTTCGCTGACGCTGAATTTGTAACCGGCGGCCGCGAGGTCGTCGTTGTCGTAAGAGGTCAGCACCGTCACCGCCAGCACCTTGAGCCTGGAGCCACGCGCGCCTTCGACCGCCGCCTTCATCGTCTGTGGATAGGCGTGCACGGTGAGAAACGTCGCGCCCATATTGGCAACGCTGGCGACGCCGTGCGTAATGGTATTGCCGATATCGTGCAGCTTGAAATCGAGGAACACATGCTTTCCTGCCGCGATCAAACCAGCGGCAAATGGCAGACCGCCGGCAAGGCCAAGCTGGTAGCCGATCTTGTAAAAGCTCACCGAATTCCCGAGACGCGTAACCATGGCTTCGGCGTCTTTCACCGAGGGAACATCGAGAGCAACGATCAAGCGGTCACGCGCGTCCAAGGCAAGTCTCCTCGATCATGAAACAGGATCGCATGCGTTCTACGCCATTTTCTCTTGTCGCATGATCTTTTCCGAAAACCGGTCCCCACTTTTCGGGCTCATGCGAGCAGCCGCGCCATCTCCGCCAGCCGCGAGAGCTGCGCGTGGAAAAGATTGGCGGTGCGGGTATCGGTGAGCCGGTCCATGTCGTCGAAAGCCTGATCGGCGCGCGCCACCACCACCTGTTCCGGAATGACCAGCGCACCGCAACCGACTTCAAGAATCTGCCGCAGTGCCATCAGCCCAGGCAGGCCGCCGTTCGGCTCAGGCGACGCCGATGCGATGGCAAAAGCCCGTCCCTTGAAGGCCGCATAGTTCTGGTCACCTCGCTCGCGTACGCGCGAGACCCAGTCGATGGCATTCTTCAAAAGGGGCGTGACCGACGCCGAATAATCCGGGCTGGCGATGAAGACGCCGTGATGCGATGCGATCATTCGCTTGAGCTTGACGGCGTTGTCGGGCTGGCCGGTGCGGGCGTCGCTGTCGGCGTCATAGATCGGCAGCGGATAGTCCGCGAGCGAAACGCGGGTGACATCCACGTCGAGCAACGTCAATTCTTTGGCCGCCAGCGCCGCGAGGCGCACATTATGCGAGCCGATGCGGGTCGACCCTGGCAAGACGAGGATTTTTGGCGTCGGCATGAAGGGCTACTCGTTCGCCGTCATGGCCGGACTTGTTCCGGCCATCCACGACTTACTCGTCATACCCTAAAGACGTGGATGCCCGGCACAAGGCCGGGCATGACGGGTAAGAGGCGATGCCGTCAATCAAACCCCGCGATAGACCCAGACCCGCGCCGGCGGCAGGTTCATCCAGATCAACTCGGACGATTCGCCCCGGATGCCGGACAAGGCCTTCGGAATCGGCGGCCCCATCGCATAGGTGAACTGGACGAAGGGCGCGCCGGGCTTCAGCAGGCCCATTGCGTCGGAGATGAGGCGCAGGCGCGAGCGCGGCGGCTTGGTGACCAGCGGCAGGCCAGAAACGATCGCGGCTGCCGGCTGGCGCACAATGCTGTCCAGCAGGCGGCGCAAGCGGTAGGCGTCGCCTTGCACCACGGTCGCGGCCGGATAGCGGGTACGCAGCAGGCGGCAGAAGTCGGGATTGAACTCGACCAATACGAGACGCGCCGGATCGACGCCGCGCTGAACCAGCGCTTCGGTCACCGGGCCGGTGCCGGGTCCGAGTTCGATGATCGGGCCGGTGGATTGCGGATCGACATAGCGGGCCATGACCCGCGCCAGCGCCTTGCCCGAAGGCATCACCGCGCCGGTGCGCAGCGGCTTTTCCATCCACGAGCGTATGAACTGCATCTCGTCGTCGAGGCGCAGCGGCTTTTTTTCAACGCGGACGAATGTGTGCAAAGGCATTGCTACTGGGTCACGCGCGCGGATGGCCGGAGAGATGGCCCGCTGTCATATTGGTTATAGCGCGCGGGGCACAGGGTCAAGATGGCTAGTCGGTATTGCTGTTCTGATTTCCCAGACCGCCGAGGAACGCTTTGACCCGGCTGAGAAATCCGGAGGATTCCGGCTGCGTAGCCTCGGAGGACAGTTTGTCGAACTCGGCCAGCAGTTCGCGCTGGCGTTTGGTCAGCTTTTGCGGCGTTTCGACCGCGACCTGAACGTAAAGATCGCCAGTCTGCTTGGAGCGCAGCACCGGCATTCCTTTACCGGGTAGCCGGAAGCGGCCCCCGGTCTGGGTTCCGGCCGGTACCTTGACCTTGGCTTCGCTGCCATCAATCGCCGGTACCGCCACTTCACCGCCCAGCGCCGCCGTCACCATGTAGATCGGTACCCGGCAGTGCAGGTCGGCGCCGTCACGCTGGTACAGCTCGTGCGGCTGCAGCGACAGGAAGATATAGAGATCGCCGGCCGGTCCGCCGCGTACGCCGGCTTCTCCTTCGCCGGCAAGGCGAATACGGGTGCCGTCCTCGACGCCGGGCGGGATATTGACCGACAACATACGTTCGCGTGTCACCCGGCCGGCGCCTTCGCACGCCGCACAGGGGTCGTCGATCACCTGACCCCGGCCATGGCAGGACGGGCAGGTGCGCTCCAGGGTGAAGAAGCCCTGCGCATGGCGCACCTTGCCGGCGCCACTGCAAGTGGCGCAGGTCTTCGGCTTGCTGCCGGCCTTGGCGCCAGAGCCGGAGCAGACTTCGCAGGTGACTGAGGTCGGAATGCGTAACTGCGCTTCCTTGCCCTCGAAGGCCTCTTCCAGGCTGATCTCCATGTTGTAGCGCAGATCCGAACCGCGTTCACGGCCAGTGCCACGGCCACCGCCCCGGCGGCCGCCGCCACCCATGCCGAACAGATCTTCGAAAATGTCGGAGAAGGTCGAAGCGAAATCGGCGCCGAAGCCGTGCTGGCCACCGCCGCCGCCCTGCTCGAAAGCAGCATGGCCGAAGCGGTCATAGGCGGCGCGCTTGTCGCCGTCCTTGAGGACTTCGTAAGCTTCGTTGAGTTCGCGGAATTTGTGCTCGCATTCGCTGTCGCCCGGATTGCGATCCGGATGATGCTGCATGGCCAGCTTGCGAAATGCACCCTTGAGTTCGACCTCGGTGCAGGTGCGCGTGACACCCAGGACTTCGTAATAGTCGCGCTTGGACACCGGTCATTCCCCGCCGAATATTTAAAAAACCTCGCCCTGACGTTGCGCGTTGTCGCGTCTTGCAGGACGAGGTTTCGTTATTGCCGCGTTGGCTCCTTAAGCCGACTTTTTGCCGCCCTTGTCGTCGTCCACTTCGGTGAACTCGGCATCGACGACGTCATCTTTTTTCTTTTCGCCGGAAGCGCCATCGCCGCCAGCCGCACCCTGCTGCTGGTTATAGATGGCTTCGCCGAGCTTCATCGACGCTGTC
Source organism: uncultured Hyphomicrobiales bacterium (assembly GCA_903892675.1). Taxonomy (GTDB): domain Bacteria; phylum Pseudomonadota; class Alphaproteobacteria; order Rhizobiales; family Xanthobacteraceae; genus Pseudolabrys. The sequence continues at coordinate 14,598 of CAITJJ010000164.1, forward strand.
GCCAGCGCGTTGGTCTTGGCCTGGATGACTTCCGAGTCATCGCCCTTGAGCGCTTCCTTCAGATCGGCGATGGCGTCCTCGATCGCGGTGCGATCGCCATCGCTGACCTTGGAGCCGTGCTCGG
>CAITJJ010000165.1 GCA_903892675.1 uncultured Hyphomicrobiales bacterium
CGGCACCAGCAGGACATTGTCCGCCGTCAGCGCGGTCATGCCGAAGCCGCCGATGAAATAGGCGGAACCGTCGATGCCGGCGAAGCGCTGGTAGATCGCATCGGTGGCCGGCAGGTTATAGACCAGCATCATGGTGCGGGCGCCTTCGCCGCCGGTGTCGAAACCGATCGACGGACCTTCCCAGAACACGCGGCGGTCGCCGGCATTCTTGGTGTAGAGGGTGCCGTCGCCGTAGCGCAGGCCGACAATGAACGCGCCTGAGCCCTCCTGGCCAAGGACGTAGCCGTTTGGCTGGCCCCATTGGCTGAACGCTTTTTCCACGACCTGGGCGAGGCCGCGCGAGACTGAGCCGAAGAATTTGTGACCCTGGCCGACGATCTCATCGGCGCTGAACGTGCCGGGCCGCGATGGCTGGATTTGCTGCGGCGCTTGCTGGCTGGGCGTCGAACCGGGGGGCGGGCTTTGCGCCGCCGCGATGTCCGCGCCGAAGGCGAGCAGGCAAAGGCTCAAGGTCGCCAGAATATTGGCCGAAAAGCGCAAGGGTGCGCGCATCGAATGCTCCATTGAAAGTCGAAACCCCGTTCCCGGTTTAACTCTATGCTCACCGCGAAGACCGTAATGTGGCGGCGGCCCCTCAATAAGTGCGAATCGGACCTTATGCCGCCCCGAACTATGACCAGACGACGCCAGCAACGGAAGCCGCCTCCGTCACGGCCCCGGCTGCCAATATCCACTTTGGCCCTGATCGCGGCCATTCTTCTCGCGCTCTGGGTCGGCACCCAGGCGCCGAAGGCGTCGCCGTCCGACCGGCTGGTGGTCAATCCGGCCAGCGGGCTGGCTATTAGTGGTTTCGATCCGGTGGCCTATTTCACCGAAAACAAGGCGGTCCAGGGCCGTCCGGACCTCGAATTGACCCAGAACGGCGCGGTTTGGCGTTTTTTCAACGAAGGCAACCGGTCGGCCTTTGTCGACCATTCGGAGGTCTATACGCCGCAATTCGGCGGCTATGACCCGGTGGCGATCGAACGGGGGACGTCGGTGCCAGGTCACCCCGAAATCTGGGCGGTCGCCGGCGAGCGGCTTTATCTCTTCTATAATGCCCAGGCGCGGGAGGCCTTCCTCCGCGATACGTCCCGCATCGTCGAGGGCGCGACGCGCAAATGGCCGGACGTCGCCCGCACCATCGGGCAGTGACGTCAGGCAGCTTTCGCAATGGCCGGATCGCCCCAGGCGATAAAGCCGGGCACCAGAAACTTCGCCGAGACTTGACCGAAAGTGAGTGGATCTCCATCGGGCCTGGTCACGATCCCGCCGGCCGCTGCGAGAATGGCGCAGCCGGCCGCGACGTCCCATTCGCGGGTCGGCGACAAACGGGGATAGATGTCGGCAGAGCCCTCGGCGATATGACAGAATTTCACCGCCGAGCCGCATAGATAGCGCTTGGCGACCGGCAGCCGCGACAGAAAATCTTCCGTCACCTCATCGAGATGGGTGCGCGAGGTCGCCACCGTCAGGCGCGACGGCGCCGGTCGCGCGCGGATGAAACTGCGGTCATAGGCCTCGCTCGGTGGCGCGCCGAATTTCAGCCGCAGCCGTTCGGCTTTCGCCCCGACGACGCCGCGCCAGAGCAGGCCCTGCGCCGGCGCCGCGATGACGCCGGCGATCGGTACGCCGTTGGTGACCAGCGCGACATTGACGGTGAACTCGTCGCGGCCGGCGAGAAACTCCTTGGTGCCGTCGAGCGGATCGACCACCAGAAAGCTCGGGCCCAGTGCGCCTGACGGCCGCAAGCCGACGCTTTCCTCGGCGATGACCGGGACGCCGGGCAACAGCCGGGCGAGGCCTTCCAGGATCAAGGCTTCGGAAGCCTCGTCGGCCGCGGTTACTGGCGACAGGTCCTTCTTGACGCGCTGCGCCACCGACGAAAACGGCGTGGCCAAGGTCGCCAACGCGGCGCGCGATACGATCTCGCTCAAACCGTCGAGAATCTGCTCAGCCTGGCGGGAGGTGATTTCCGGTCCGTCGGTCGCTGCTCGCACGTGCCCTGTCGCCCTTCCCGGAGGTTTCAATCCGAATCTCCAACCTTGGCGGTCGCGGACGCGCGGTGTATCACGCGCGACAGGCCGATACGACAAGCGATTCGCTCATTCCTTGATAGCGTTTTTTGACGGCCTTTTGATTCCTTGCACGTCAGCGGAGACTGTCCATGTCCGGAGCCCCCCTTGAAGCGCTCGATCTTGCCGCACTGCTTTGCTCGCGGGTCTGTCACGATCTGATCAGCCCGGTCGGCGCCATCGTCAACGGGCTGGAAGTGCTGGCCGAGGACAAGGACGCGGAAACCCAGGCGTTTGCGCTCGAACTGATCAAGAAGAGCGCTAACACCGCTTCCGCCAAGCTGCAGTTCTGCCGCATCGCTTTCGGCGCGGCAGGCTCCGCCGGCTCGCAGATCGACACCGGCGACGCCGAGAAGATTTCGCGCGGCTTTATCGAGGACGAGAAAACGAAACTCGCCTGGAACCTGCCGCGCATCCTGCTGGCCAAGAACCGGGTCAAGCTGCTGCTCAATATGCTGCTGATCGCCGGCCAGACGATCCCGCGCGGCGGCCAGCTCACGGTCGAACCGATCGGCGAGGGCGACACGATGGGCATCAAGGTCACGGCCGCCGGCGCCAATGCCAAGATCCTGGCAACCGTGCCGCCGCTCCTGGCTGGCGAAGGCGGCCCGGATGGCCTCGACGCCCACCGGATTCAGCCGTTTTACGCCCATCTGTTGGCGCAGGCCTGCGGGCTTAAAGCGTCGATTGCGATGGACGGCGACGCCGTGGTGGTAATCGCCCAATAAACCAGCTTTATACGGGGCATGGATGGTTAACGAAACCTGAATGCCCCGCAAACATTTAGATTTCCGCAACCAAAATTAAACGCTTCACCGACACACTGGTGACGCTCTCGACGGAGAGCGGCGGACGGGCGCTGTCGCCCGTCGATGAAGGCGTTTGATCCATGGACGACCTGCTCCGGGAATTCGTGACCGAGACCAATGAAAGTCTCGACGTCGTCGACGTCGAACTCGTGCGTTTCGAGCAGGACCCGAACAACGCCAAGATACTCGGCAATATTTTTCGGCTGGTGCACACCATCAAGGGCACCTGCGGTTTCCTCAGCCTGCCTCGGCTGGA
>CAITJJ010000166.1 GCA_903892675.1 uncultured Hyphomicrobiales bacterium
GACCGGGCGTATCTCGTCTGCGTCGTCGTCGCCGGCGTCGCGCTGGTGCTGATATCGCTGATCATGCCGTGGGCGGTGTTCACCCGCTACGTCCTCAACAGTGCCGCATCATGGCCGGAAACCGCGGCCGTTCTTCTCACCATCGTGCTGACCTTCTTTGGCGCCGCCGCTTGTTATCGGCTCGGCCTGCACATGAACGTCACCGTCGCCGCCGACCTGCTGCCGGGGAAAGCGCGGCGGCTGGCCGATCTGCTGGTCGAACTGCTAATGCTGATCGTGGCCGGGTTCATGGTCGTCTACGGCATCAAGCTGTGCCAGGCGACCTGGCAAAACTCAATCGCCGAATTCCCGTTTTTGTCGGTCGGTCTGGTCTATTCGCCGATCCCGATCGGCGGCGTCTTCACGCTGTTGTTCATCATCGAGCATCTCACCATCGGGCGGCCCGCCGACGCCGGCCACGACCCGCATCTTCCGGTCGAATAGGCGTTTCACCCATGGACCTTTTTATTCTTCTCGGAACCTTGTTTTTGTGCTTCGGCATCGGCATGCCGATTTCCTATTCGCTCGGCTTCGGCGCGCTCGCCGGTGCACTGTGGATCGGCATTCCGCCGGAAGCGGTGATGCTGAAAGTATCCGACGGCGTCAGCAAGGTTGCGATGCTGACCATTCCGTTTTTCGTCCTGGCCGGCGCCATCATGGCGGAAGGCGGCATGGCGCGGCGTCTTGTGGCGCTCGCCAATGTCATTGTCGGCGTGGTCAGGGTGCGCGGTGGCCTGTCGGCGGTGAACATTCTTGCCACGACATTTTTGTCCGGCATTTCAGGCTCCTCGGTCGCCGATACCTCCGCGATCGGCTCGGTCTTGATCCCGCAGATGGAAAAAGTCGGCTATCCGCGCGTCTTCGCCACCAACGTCACCATCAGCGCGTCGTTGCAGGCGATCCTGGTGCCGCCGAGCCATAACGCGGTGATCTATTCGCTGGCGACCGGCGGCACGATCTCGATAATCAGCCTGTTCATGGCCGGCGTGGTGCCGGGCCTGCTGCTCGGCGTCGCGTTGATCGCGCTGGTGGTCTTCATTGGCTATCGCGATGGTCACCCGAAGGGCGAGTCGGTGCCGTTTGCCGAAGCTGTAAAAATCAGCATCGAGGCGCTGTGGGGGTTGATCACGGTTTTCATCATCATCGCCGGCATTCTGCTCGGCATCTTCACCGCGATCGAGGCCGGCGCGGTGGCCTGCGTCTGGGCGTTCTGCGTGACCATGTTCGTCTATCGCGATTACAAATGGAAGGACCTGCCGGGCCTCGTGCATCGCACGCTCAAGACCGTGGCGATGGTAATGACCCTGATCGCGATGGCCTCGAGCTTCGGCTACGTCATGGCCTTGATGCAGATGCCGGCCAAGATCACGGCGTTCTTCCTGACAGTGTCGGAGAACAAATACGTCATTCTCATGCTCATCAACTTCATGCTGCTGGTGCTCGGCTGCCTGATGGACATGGCGCCGCTGATCCTGATCTGCACGCCGATCCTGCTGCCGGTGGTGATGAAGCTTGGCGTCGATCCGGTGCATTTCGGCATCATGATGCTGCTCAATCTCGGCATCGGCCTTTTGACGCCGCCGGTCGGTTCGGTGCTGTTCGTCGGCTGCGCCATCGGCAAGGTGCGGATCGAGGACGTCATGAAAGGCATCTGGCCGTTCTACGGCGTGATGTTCGCGGTGCTGATGCTGGTCACCTTCATCCCGGCTCTGTCGCTGTGGCTGCCGAGCGTGGTGATCAAGTAGCTCGCTAAAACGCCGCCGCCAGTTCGCGCGCGCCGGGCGACTGCGCGCCGCGCGCCATCTGGCTTTCCATATCGGCGATTAAACCGGCGACGACGCCGGTACGGCGCGCCACCGGGTTGCGGTCGTAACCGCGCTGCTGAAAGAAATTGGCGGTCGGCACGCGGGCGCGGAATGCGTGCGGCATCATCACCATGTCGAGCCCGGTCGAGTCGCCGGTGAGATTCATCAACTCAAGCTCGGGCGCGGTCAGCGTCGCCGTGTAGCCCTTCATGCGCGCGAAATGCAGCGACGCCGCCAGCTTCTGCACCTGCAACAGCGGTCCGATATCGCGGTCGAGAATGGCGGCATGAATGCCGATGCCGGCCGGCGTATTCTTCGCCATCTTGTCCCAGTCGACCCAGCGCTGCGGCCCGGTGCGGCTGTGCGCGACCATGCGCTTGAACGCCTCGATCTTGCGCTCCATCGACGCTTTGGCGGGGCCGGTCATGCTTTTGGCCTTGGCGCGCAATGTGGCGAGGATATCGGCGCCGTGTTCGGCCAGGATCGACACGGTGTTGGTCGACAGCAACTGGTTGTAGCCGACCGCCGGCGAGATCGCGCGCGGCCGCGTCGGCGTGACGCCGGCCTGCATGTCGTAGGTGCCATTGCCGCCGGTCTCGAAAGCATAGACGCCGACAATCTGCTCGCGCGTCAGCCCGGCTTCGCTCGCCGCCCGCGCATAAGCGCGTTTGAAGTCGAGTTCGCTTTGCGGCCGGTCCGGAAGGAAATCGAAATGCGCCTTCGCATTGGCCAGGAAATCGGCGAGCAGCGGGATCGGCAGCGCTTCGCCCGGCGCGGGGCCGGGCGGCGCGTTCGGATCGACCGGTCGCGGCGGCCCTGAATAGAGTGGCGGCTGTTCGAGCACGTAATCCTCGAGCAGGATCGGCTCATGCGCGCGGCGCTTGTCGTTGCGGATGCGGCGTTTGGCGGCGACCTCGTCCCAATAGGCGGTAGCCCGCTGCTCATAGGGTTCGCGCACCCGCTGATAGGCGGCCAGCCGCGCCTGGTAATCCGATGACGCGGCCGTCGTCCCGGACGGCGCGCCTTGCGGCAGGGCCGGCGTTGCGGCCGCCAGCACGATGGCGAGCGATGGCAGCAGGGCTTTGAGCAGGCGGTGGCGCGGCATGGCGAGTTTGGCTTCCGTCCTGTGAGACAGCGTCGCGATTCGCTGGATGGCATCACCCTGCGGCATTTGCCGGGCGATGCAAGGGCCGGGTTACCGGCAGCGGGGCGGTCAATTGACGCTTGCGTCGCACAAAAAAATACGCGCCGAACCTCGGCGCGCCAGTCTGGGGGGAGGTCCGAAAACGCTTAGCGAATGACGGCGCCGTCGCGGCTGGTGAAGACCACGGGCCCGCCGGCCTTGTAAACAGTGGGTCCCTGCGCCGACATGATATTGACGCCAAGATTGAGTTCGCGCGCCGAGATGCCGATGACGGCAATCAGCAGCGCGGCGCAAAGTCCGACAACCACGATCTTGAGATGCGTGGAGCGATCGGCGGTGTACATCGACCAGTTCATGGCATCCTCCAAGGGTCCGGATCTGTCGCTCCGGGCCTTTGAGAAAAGTTCATCCTTGTTCGTGGGGTTAACGTAAGCGGCCTGCCACAGTTCCATGAGGCCGCATCACGGAACGGTGAAAGAATGTGAATGCGCGTGCTGCGGCGCGCACGCGGCAGCACCATGGCGGCGGCGTGGCAAAGCGTTCAGGCGCTTGTGGCGTTGAATTGCACCGGCCTTAGCCGGCGGCGAAGCGAGGCGCGCTGGCGCGTTTATTCGCTCTGGCTGAGCTGGTGCTCTTCGGCGATGCGCTCGAAATTCTCGGCCAGGCTTTTGATGCGATAGGACAGGCGATTGTCGTTCTCGACCGGCAGCGGCCGCACCACCTTGTATTGCCCGCGCGCCGCAGCATTGCCGAATGTCGGCTCGTAATAGACATCCTGGCCAGTGGCGAATTTGTGGGTCATGGGCGTGCTCGCATTCCTGATTCTTAATTCGCCATTGATAACGAAAACGCCCGGCGC
>CAITJJ010000167.1 GCA_903892675.1 uncultured Hyphomicrobiales bacterium
ACGGCGCCTCGAAGCGGATGATCTGCCAGCGGTCGACATTGCCGGGCTTGCCGAGTTGGGCGCGCCAGAACGGCGGCGCGTCGATGTCGAGCATCCAGCGCGTCGAGGTGACGGTGCGGCCTGAATACGTCGTCGTCATCGGCGTCTCGGCGACGTGTTTCGAGCCGATGCTGGTGATGTGGACGAAGGACTCGTGCGTGAGGTCCATCAGATTGTCGACGAACAGCCGGTAGTCGCATTTGGCGAACAGAGTTTTGCCGTCACCGGCCCATTCCGGATCGTCATTCCAGTACATGTCGGGCACCAGCGCCGGATCGGCGAGCGCCGGGTCGCCCGGCCAGACCCAGACGTAGCGATGACGGTCGAGCGCCGGATAGCTGCGCACTTTCGCCGCCGGATTGAGACTGTCCTGCGACGGCATGCGCGGGCACTGGCCTTTGCCGTCGAAGCCGAGACCGTGATAGCGGCAAACCAGGGTCTCGCCTTCGAGCCAGCCCATCGACAGCGGCAAAAGGCGATGCCAGCAGGCATCTTCCAGCACCGCGAGCGAACCGTCGGCCTTGCGCCACAGCACCATCTTGTTGTTGCAGACGGTGCGCGCGAGCGGCTCCCGCTTGCCGACCTCGTAGCTCCAGGCGGCAATGTACCAGGCGTTGAGCGGAAAAATGCGCGGTGCGTTCATGGCGAGTCCCCTCGAATGCGGCGTCTTCTGTGAGACGCTTCGTGGAACAGAATAGCCCCGCTGCGCCGGCGGAAACAATAGGCGGAAGAAATCAAACGAGGCGCCAACGCGGTGCGCCGTTCAGGCATGCCATGACGCCGCCATGTTTTCACCGCGTCAACGTCGAGGTTCCTTCGATATCGACACATCATCGCCATCGTCCGGCGAAACATCGGCGCACGCGCGTGCAGTGCGGAACGCATGCGGTGCGCTGGCGTTTGTCCATTGCGGGTTAAGGATCACAAAGCGAAGGAGCACTATCATGCGTAAACTGATCACAGCACTCTCGGTCGCGGCCATGGCGGCAGCCGTCGCCATTCCGACGTTCGCGAGCGCGCAGGAGCAGCCGCAATACACGACCGGCTATGCGGGCCCCGTCGCGGGAGCCGCGGTAGGCACAGCCGTCGGCTTCGGCCTCTATAACGGCTGGTACGGCTCAGGCGTTCTCGTCAGCTCACTGCCCGTCACCGCCGCAGGCGCGGCGGCAGTCGGCGGCGTTGCCGGCGTCGGCACGATCGCGCTGATCGACAGCGTGGCGCAGCCGTGCCGCGGCTTCCATGCTTTGTTCGGCGCCAACTCGGGTGCCTGCGTCAACGGTGACTATGTCGGCTACGCGCCGCGCCGCATGCGCTAAATCGCAAAGCCTGAAACGCCTCCGCGACGAGACCTTCAAAGGTTTCGCCGCGGAGGTCTTATATGGGCTTCAGCGGACGAAGCTCAGGCGGCGCTTTGCTTGGAAATCTGCTTGACGTCCGCCCGCGTCACCGGATCGGCGGCGTGGGCGAGCGGGAAGACACAGGTGACTTTGGTGCCCTGACCGACGATCGAATCGATGGCGATGCTGCCGCCATGCAGTTCGACGAAGGAGCGCACCAGCGACAGGCCAAGGCCGGTGCCGCGGTGCTCGGAGCCTTGCGAGTCGGTCTCGAACCAGTCGAACACCTTGTCTTTTGCCTCGGGCGGAATGCCCGGACCGCGATCGATGACGGTGAACGCCACCGCGTCGCTCTCGCGTTCGGCCGACAACGTCACGGCGGCGCCTTCCGGCGAGAATCCGACCGCATTGGACAATAAATTGAACAGCACCTGACGCAACCGGCGTTCGTCGGCGCTGAAGCTGCCGATGTCCGGGGCGGCCTCTATCTCGAGCCGGAGATGAGTCTTGACCAGACGATCGAGCACGCCTTCGGCGGCCGCTTCCATGCAGGCGCGGATATCGACCTGCGACAGATTGAGCGTCATGGCGCCTGCGTCGATGGTGGCGAGATCGAGAATGTTATTGATGATCGCCAGCAGTGCATTGGTCGATGTCGTGATGTAGCCGAGATACTCGTGCTGCTTGTCGGTAAGCGGACCGAAGGCCGGGTCACCCAGTAGATTGGCAAAGCCGATAATGTTGGTCAGCGGCGAGCGCAATTCGTAGGACACATGGTGGACGAATTCGATCTTGATGCCGTCGGCGGCGACCAGCGCCTCGTTGCGTTCGGTCAGCGCGCGTTCGACATTGACGGTGTCGCTTACGTCCTGGAAAGTCACCAGGGTTGCGCCGTCCGGCAAAGGCATTGTCGCCATGTCTATCATCATGCCGTCGCGCCGCTCGATACGCGCCACGATCGGCTCGCGGCCGTCGATGGCGGTGACGGCGGCGCGCAATGCGCGCCACACATTATTGTCGTCGTGCAGCGCCTGCGACCAGGCAGTGACCGCTTCGACATGCGGATGGGCGTCGAGCGCCTCGCGCGACAGCTTCCACATGCGCTGGAACGCCGGGTTATGCAGGTTGACGCGGCCGTCCGAGCCGAACACAGCGACCGCTTCGGCGAGATGATCGAGCGTTTCGCGCTGGACTTTGATCAGGGCGTCATAACGCCGGTGCATGGCGAGACGCTCGGTGACGTCGTCATAGAGATAAGTGACGCCGCCTTCCGGATTGGGCGTGGTGACGACGCGCAAGGTGCGGCCGTCCGGCAGGTGCCACATATGCTCCTGCGGCTCGACCATGCGATAGGCTTCGTAAAGTTGCTGCTTCCATTGCCGGAAGTCCTGTTGCTCCGGCAATTTGCGGTCGGCGCGGAGCCGGTCGAGCACGGCGCTGTCGGTCGGCGTCTGGTCGAGCATGCCGGCATCGAGATCGAACAGCGCGCGGAAGGCGGTGTTGTAGAACAGCAGCTTGCGATCGACGTTGAAGATGGCGACGCCGGTGGCCAGTTGGTCGAGCACGCGGCGATGCGCGTCGATCATGCGGGCGAGTTCGGCGCGCATGGTCTCGGCTTCGGTGCGGTCGATCGCCATGCCGGCGCTGCCGCCGCCGCTCGGCGCATCGACGATATCGAAAATCCGGCGTTCGCCGGCGATAATGACCGGCAGGCGTTTGACGAAGGTCGCGCCGGCGGCACGCAGGCGTATGGATTCATCGCGGGCGGCGCTGTCGAGCAATTCCAGTTCGCGGGCCACCGCGTCCGACGCGTCGACGGCCTCGACCGCGCGGGCATAGGCCGAATTCGCAAAAATGAGGTGGCCGTTTCCGTCGCGCGCCCAGACCGGCGCCGGCAGCGATTCGAGCAGCGCCTTCAGGGTTTCGACATCGCCGTTGAGCCGCTCGTGACGGTTGGCGAGGTCGACGAGATCGCGTTCGATGCCGCTGACGTCGCGCAGCCGCAGCACGGCGCGGCCGCCGACGGCGCGGCCCGCCGCTTCGAACGGACGGCCCGCGAGAGTGGTCAGCGTCATGACGAAGCCGCGGCCGTCGCCGCGCAGAGCGGCGACCGCTTGTTCCATATGCTGGGCGGCGAGCGGCTCCAGCCAGGCGCCGAAGGCCAGCACCCGCTCCGGCCGATGTCCGTCGATAAGCAGCGTCGTGTCGCCGAGAATTTCCGGTTCGTCGTCGGCGGCGGCCCAGGTGACCAGCACTTGCGGGTCCGACAGCAGCAATTGCTTGAAGCGATCGACCTCGGCCTGCAGCGCCACCGCGTCGTCGCGCGCACCGCTATCGTGGCGGCTGGCCTGGCGGCGATTGCGGATCAGCACGACCGTGGTGAGCACCGCGAAGCAAGCCACGCCGGCGAACAATGTGAAGGTGACGACTTCCTGGCGGTCGAAGATGGCGAAGGCGCGGGTGAGCGTCTCCGCGCCGGCGGGGGAGGCACTGAACGGGATGCAGAGATTCGCGAGGGCGGCGGTCGTCAAGAATCCTCGGCGCCTCGGACGAGAACGCAGAATCCCGTTCGCCGTCCGGATCGTCTCCGGCATTTCAGAATTGCCCCAAAGGATGCGTTAACGGGATACGAAACGGATGCAGCGACGGACCCGACCGATGTCCGTCCCACGGCTCGCGAATCGTCGGACTTTACCCCCACGGGGACTCGCGCCGAAAGAGTCCATATGGTGAACGTGTCGAAGGGAAGCGGATATTCGGAATCGGCCGGACGTTGCTGGCGTTCGCCGGCTATTTCAGCGCCGCGGCGTTGCGGGCCATTTCTTCGACATTGATGCGGCCGAGCGCGGTCGAAAAGCTGCGCTCCGCTTCGGCCAGCGCCGGCCGCACCACTTCGCTGACCAATTTGGGCAGTGCGGTTTGCGGTTCGTCCTCGTCTTCCATACGCGAGGCCGAACGGAGAATTTCCTCGGCGGTGATTTTCTTTTGCTCGCGCGCCAGTTCGTAGCCGCCGTGCGGACCGCGTATCCCTTTCAGGATACCGTCGCGGACAAGCGCCTGCAGCACCGGCTCAAGGTGGCGTGGCGGCAGCTTATGACGCGCGGCCAGGGCCTTCGCCGATACCGGCCGGCCCTGAGCATTGATAGCCACGTCAATCACAGCGGCAATGGCAAGAATGCCCTTGCGGGAAACCAGCGGCATAATTCGCACCAGTTGTAACTAATTGCAGCGGTAATAGGCTACGGTCGACAATTCGTCTAGCTTAAAAGCGAAAGTCTGTTCTCAACCTCCGGTGGAGCCAAATCCACCCGATCCGCGCGATGTTTCATCAAGGGAAATGACTTCAAGAAAGGCGGCGCGCGTCACGGTTGCGACCACCATCTGGGCGATGCGCATGCCGCGCGCGATTTCGACCGATTCGCTGCCGTGATTAATCAGGATGACCTGCACTTCGCCGCGATAATCGGCGTCGATCGTGCCCGGCGAATTGAGCACGGTCAGCCCTTGCTTCAGCGCCAGACCCGAGCGCGGCCGCACCTGCGCCTCGAAACCTTCCGGCAGCGCGATAGCAATTCCGGCCGGCACCAAGGCGCGCGCGCCCGGCGCAATGACAACCGGCGCGTCGGCGGCGACAGCCGCAAGCAGGTCGAACCCGGCGGCGAGCGCGGTTTGATAGGACGGCAACGGCAAATCCCGCGCGTGGGGAAGGCGCGTGATGCGAACATTGGCGGTGTTCAATTCTGTTCTCCGTTGAGGGCGGCCGCGATGCGCGCAATCAAGGTCGCGGCAGCGTCTTCCTTGCTTTGCGGCGGCCAGGCTTCGACGCCCGACGCTGTCACCAGCTGTATCGTATTGCGGTCGCCGCCCATAATGCCGGTCGCCGGCGACACATCGTTGGCAAGAATCCAGTCGCAGCCTTTTTTGGCAAGCTTGGCCTTGGCGTTGGCGAGCACGTTCTCGGTCTCGGCGGCAAAGCCGATCACCAGACCGGGGCGGCCCGTTGCCCGATGCGCGACGGTTGAGAGAATGTCGGGATTTTCGGTCAGCGCCAGATCCGGCGTTGCGGCGCCGGCCTGCTTCTTGATTTTCTGCGCGCCGGCATTGGCGACGCGCCAGTCGGCGACTGCGGCGGCGAAAATGGCGACATCGGCGGGCAAAGCGCGCTCGACCGCGGCCAGCATATCGCGCGCCGATTCGACGTCGATCACGGTGACACCCTGGGGCTTCGGCACATTCACCGGCCCGCTGACCAGAATGACGTCGGCCCCTGCGGCGGCGGCGGCGATGGCGATGGCGTAGCCCTGTTTGCCGGATGAGCGGTTGGCGATGTAGCGCACCGGATCGATCGGCTCATGCGTCGGACCGGCCGTGATCAGGATGCGCTTGCCTTTGAGCGGCCGCGGCGCGCCGTGCAATTTGAGAATCTTCTCAACGCCTGCGGCGATTTCCAGAGGCTCGGCCATGCGGCCAAGGCCGCGCTCGCCGCTTTCCGCCATTTCGCCTTCGTTCGGTCCGATCGTCGCGACGCCGTCGGCGATGAGCTGCGCGAGATTGCGTTGCGTCGCCTTGTTCATCCACATGCGTGGATTCATCGCCGGCGCCAGCAGGATCTGCGCCGTCGTCGCCAGCAGCACGGCGGTAGCGAGATCGCCGGCCAGGCCATTGGCCATTTTCGCCATCAGATCGGCGGTGGCCGGCGCGACGACGATCAGATCGGCCTCGCGCGCCAGACGAATATGGCCGACGTCGAATTCATGCGCCGGATCGAACAGGTCGGTGAAGACGCGCTCGCCGGTGATCGCACCGGCCGACAAAGGCGTGATGAATTCCTCCGCCGCCTTGGTCAGAATGCAACGCACGGCTAGGCCACGCTCCTTCATGCGGCGGATCAGATCGAGCGACTTGTAAGCGGCGATGCCGCCGCCGACGATCAACAGCACACGCTTGGCCGCGACCGGCTTTGCCGCCGGCATCGGGCCAGAGCCGGGGCTCGGCGGCGTCTCGGTGTCGCTCGCCGCCTCACGCAAAATGGTGCGGACTTCGTCCTCGACCGAACGGCCGTGGCGCGCCGCGCGCAGCCGCAATTGCTGCTTCAGCGCCTCGTCGATCTGCCGGACGGTCAAGGATGCCATGAAACGGGCGCTCAGTTGATTGCATTGATATCACTGCAATCATATTCCAATAAGCGATCTCCTCCAAATCCCGTTTGACGGTCGAGCTTCGGCTGTGTATTTAACCGGAAGGTTATTTAACATAACGGCTAAATACAAATGAGCCAGCCCGCCGCCGACCGCCTGAGCGCGACCTTCGCCGCCCTCGCCGACCCGACACGCCGCGCCATTCTGGCGCGGCTGGCGCTTGGCGAGACGTCGGTGTCGACGCTGGCCGCGCCGTTCCAGATCAGCCTGCCGGCCGTGTCGCGCCATCTCAAGGTGCTGGAGCGCGCCGGCCTGATCACGCGCGGCCGCGACGCGCAGATGCGGCCGTGCAAGATCGAGGCGTCGGCGCTGCACGGCGTCGATGACTGGCTCGCCGAATATCGAAAGCTGTGGGAAGCGCGGCTCGATCGCCTCGACGACTATCTGCAAGTGCTCAAAGCCGAGCAGGCGATTGCGTCAACAGCGGATACGCCGGCAACGCCGGAGGATAAAGATGTCTGAAAGAAAAAGGCTCGGCCTGCCGATGGCAGGCGCCGCAGCCACCGACAGAGGATCAGGCCAGGCTGCGCAGCGCGCTGCGCAATTGATCGGCGCTGCCCTGCGCGATCAGGAACTCGATCTCGACATGTGTGGACTTCCAAACCGGATAGGCGCGCTTCAACAGCGAGCGGCCGGCCGCGGCGATGATCAGTCGACGGCTCCGTTTGTCGTCCTTGTCGACGGCGATTTTCAAAAGGCCGCGGCGCTCCAGCGGCTTGAGATTGGCGGTCAGCGTCGTGCGGTCCATCGCCAGCAGCGTCGCGACGCTGCCAATGCTCGGCGGCTCCGGCCGGTTGAGCGACACCAGCAGCGAAAACTGTCCGCTGGTGAGATCGAATGGCCGCAGCGCATCGTCGAAGCGGCGCGCCAAGGTGCGGGCGGCACGCTGCACATGCAGACACAAGCAGGCGTCGCGCACCTCGATCGTGTTCGCGAAAGGCAGGCCGTCGGACGCAGCGGGGTTCGCCGCGCGCGCCGCAGTTTTCAGTTTCAGCCCCGTTGACATGCCGAAGATGATAGGTTGATATCAACCTGTTGTCAATGAAACGGACCCGGGAAGGAACCGCGCCATGCAAGTTACCCCCTATTTGATGTTCGACGGCCGTACCGAAGAAGCGATCGAGTTCTACAAGAAGGCGGTGGGCGCCACGGTCGAGATGATGATGCGTTTCAAGGACAGTCCCGACAAATCGATGTGCGCAGCCGGCGCCGAGAACAAGGTCATGCACTCCTGTCTCAAGATTGGCGACACCGCGGTGATGGCGTCTGACGGGCGCAACACCGGCAAACCCGAATTCAAGGGTATCTCGCTGTCGCTCAACGCGAAGGATGAAGCGCATGCCGACAAGATGTTCGAGGCCCTCGGCGAGGGCGGCCAGGTGCAAATGCCGGTGACCAAGACATTCTTCGCCAAACGTTTCGGCATGGTCGCCGATAAGTTCGGTGTCAGCTGGATGATCATCGCCGAATAGTCGCGCGCTTGGCGGCTGACCTAGCGAACCACCGGAAATCAAGTCATGTCACTCAAGCTCTACTATCATCCGCTTTCGTCGTTTTGCCACAAGGCGCTGATCGCGCTCTATGAGGGCGGCATTTCGTTCGAGCCCATTCTCGTCGACCTGTCGAGCGAAGCATCGGCAGCAGCGCTGCGGGCGCTCTGGCCGGTCGGCAAATTTCCTGTGTTGCGCGACGAGACCCGCGGCCACACCGTCGCCGAAGCCACCGTCATTATCGAATATCTCGACACGCACTACGGCACGAAGCTTTTGCCCGCTGGCGCCGACCAGGCCTGGCAGGCGCGACTATGGGACCGCTTCTACGATCTTCACTTGCACACCCAGATGCAAAAAGTGGTCGGCGATAATTTGCGGCCGGCCGACGCAAAGGATCCCTTTGGCGTCGAGCAGGCGCGGACGCTGATGAAAACATGTTACGCCATGATCGAACGCGACATGGCCGGCAAGACAGGGGCCAACACCTGGGCCATAGGCAATACGTTCAGCCTTGCCGATTGCGCGGCGGCCCCGGCCTTGTTCTACAGCCACTACACCGTGCCCTTCGATCCGTCGCACGGCCATCTCCGCGCCTATCGCGAGCGCTTGCTGGCGCGCCCGTCCTATGTGCGCGCGTTGAAAGAAGCCGAGCCTTATTTCAAATATTTCCCGATGGACGCCAAACCATCGCTTGCGAAGGAGACTGTTTAATGCCGCCCCAAGCCGCCTCGAAAGACTTCGTCATCTCCCGCGTGTTTGACGCGCCGCGCGAGTTCCTTTGGAAGTGCTTCACGGAACCGAAACACATGCAGCAATGGTGGGGGCCGAAGGGCGTCAAGATCGTCAAGGCCGATATCGATCTGCGCGTCGGCGGCACCTATCTCTACGGCATGCAGAATCCGGCCGGCGACATCATGTGGGGCAAGTTCGTCTATCGCGAAATCACGCCGCCGGAGCGCATGGTCTTCATCAATTCATTTTCCGACGAAGCGGCCGGACTGACCCGGCATCCGCTGGCGCCGCAATGGCCGCTGCAATTGCTGTCCACCTTCACCTTCGAGGAACAGCCCGGCGGCAAGACGAAATTCACCGTGCGCTGGTCGCCCTATGAGCCGACGGCCGAAGAACAGGCCGCGTTCGACGCCGGCCACGACAGCATGACCATGGGCTGGAGCGGCACGCTGGAGAACCTCGAGGCGCATGTCGCGCGCACGCAGCAACAACAGCAACAGCAATAGGAGAGCCGCATGCCCGTCGCACGCCAGCAAATCACGCCCTGTCTCTGGTTCGACAGGAACGCCGAAGAGGCTGTGAATTTTTACATCACGGTTTTCAAGAATTCCAAAATCACGCATGTCGTTCGCTACGGCAATGCCGGAACGGAAACCCACGGCGGCACGCCGGGCGCGGTGCTTGCCATCGACTTTGAACTCGACGGCCAGAAATTTTCCTGCCTCAACGGCGGGCCGCATTTCAAATTCAGCGAGGCGGTTTCTTTCCAGGTGCCTTGCGAGACCCAGGAAGAGATCGACTATTACTGGACCACGCTGACCAAGGGCGGCAGCGAAAGCGACTGTGGCTGGCTGAAGGACAAGTTCGGCCTGTCATGGCAGGTGTTTCCCGGCCGTTTGCTCGAGATGCTGCGCGACCGCGCGAAAGCCGACCGCGCCATGAGCGCGATGTTGACGATGAAGAAGATCGACGTGGCGGCGATCGACCGCGCCTACGCGGGAACCTGACGCCGCTTCCATAAAGAGGTTAGCGCACATGACCTATGTCGATGGTTATATCGTTCCGGTGCCGAAGAAAAAATTGGCCGCCTATCGCAGAATGGCCAAGAAGGTCGGCGCCATCTGGATGGAATACGGCGCGTTGAGCTACGTCGAGTGCGTCGCGGTCGATGTCAAAAAAGGCAAATGGACGTCGTTTCCGCACAGCGTCAAATTAAAGCGGAACGAAACGGTGATATTCGCCTGGGTCACCTTCAAATCGCGCAAGGCGCGCGACGCCGTCATGGCGAAATCCATGACAGACAAAAGATCCATCCGGATCATGAATTCGAAGACAATGCCGTTCGACGGCAAGCGCATGATCTTCGGCGGCTTCAAGACCATGATGGAATTCACCGCTTAGTCGCCGCGGCAGTTGCCATTGACGTTAATTGCTTGCCCGGCTTTTTCGCGGCGGCGGCAATTAGAGCAGCAACCACGCGATCCAGCCGAGCATCAGCGCGATCATCCACAAGGCCGCCGTGGTCCAGCGATTACGGCGCGCCTCGGCGCGGCCGATGGCGTCGACCGACTCCGGCGACAACACAAGGCCATTGCGGGTGATGTCGTCGATCTGGTCGAGGATGGTGCCGGCGCGATTGAGCAGCGACGGCACTTGCGCTGCGAAGCGACCTAGTTCGCCGGCACCCTCGAAGGCGCCTTCCAGCTTGCCGATGGGGCCGAGATGGCGCGCGATCCATTCGCGCACCACCGGATCGGCGGTCTTCCACATATCGAGCTTGGGATCGAAGGTGCGCGCCACGCCTTCGACGACGACCATCGTCTTCTGCAACAGCAGCAGCTCGGGCCTTGTGCGCATGTCGAACAGGCCGGTGACCTCGAACAGCAGCATCAACAGCTTCGCCATCGAGATGTCTTCGGCGGTCCGGTTATGGATCGGTTCGCCGATGGCGCGGATCGCCTGCGCGAAGTCTTCCACCTTGTGATGGCGCGGCACATAACCGGCGTCGAAATGCACCTGCGCCGTGCGCATGTAGTCGCGGGTGATGAAGCCGTAGAGGATTTCGGCGAGGAAGCGCCGCTCCTTTGGCCCGAGCCGCCCCATGATGCCGAAATCGACCGCGACGAGCCTACCGTCGGCATCGACGAACAGATTTCCCGGATGCATGTCGGCGTGGAAGAAGCCGTCGCGCAGCGCGTGGCGCAGGAAGCTCTGGATGACGTTGCGGCCGAGCGCCGGAAGATCGAGGCCGCGCGCTTCCAAAGCGGCGCGGTCGTTGAGCGGCGTGCCGTCGATCCATTCCAGTGTGAGCACGTCGCGCGCGGTGCGGTCCCAGTCGACCGTCGGCACGCGGAAATCGCCGTCGTCCTTGGTGTTCTCGGCCATCTCGGAGGCGGCGGCGGCCTCCAGGCGAAAATCCATTTCGATCTTGACCGAACGCGCCAAAGTCGCGACCGCTTCGACCGGGCGCAAACGCTGCGCTTCGCTCGACATCGATTCCGCGGTGCGCGCGGCAAAGAAAAAGGCGGCGAGATCTGCGTTCAAGCGGCGCTCGATGCCGGGGCGCAGCACTTTGACCGCGACCGTCTTGCGTTCGCCATCGACATCGATCTCGGCCTTGTGCACCTGCGCGATCGACGCGGCGGCAACGGCGGGCCCGAGGCTGGCATAGGTTTGATTCAGCGGCCGGTCGAAAGCGGCGACGATAACCGCTTCCGCCTCGGCCTGCGGGAACGGCGGCATGCGGTCCTGAAGGCTTTCGAGGCTGTGCGCGATGTCAGTGCCGACGACATCCGGCCGCGTCGCCATGAACTGGCCGAGCTTGACGTAAGTCGGGCCGAGCTTGGTCAGCGCGGCGGCGAGACGGCCGGAGCCGTCCTTGGCGCTGGGACGCTCCAGCAACCGCGCCATGGCAATGAAGGTGCGCTCGGGCAGCGGCAGCGCGCGCGTGTCGATCAATGCGAACACGCCTTCGCGCGCGAACACATAGCCGGTACGGGCCAGCCGCGTGAGATGAGATAAAGACGAGATCACAATTTCCAGCCCGAATGCATCGCCACCACACCACCGGTCATTGATGTGAAAGAGACGCGCCGAAAGCCGGCTTCCTCGATCATCGATACGAAGGCCTTCGGCTTGGGAAACTTCCGGATCGACTCGACGAGATAAGCGTAGGCCTCGCGGTCGCCCGTGACGGCGCGGCCGATATTCGGAATGACATGCCGCGAATAGAGATCGTAGATCTTGTCCAGCCCCGGCACATCGACGCTGGAGAATTCGAGGCAGAGGAAGCGGCCGCCATGCTTGAGCACGCGATGCGCTTCGCCGAGCGCCTTTTGAATGCGCGGCACGTTGCGAATGCCGAAAGCGATGGTGACGCAGTCGAAGCTCTTGTCGGGATAGGGCAACTCTTCGGCGTTGCCTTGCTCGAAGGTGACCCTGTCATCCAGTCCGTGCTCTAACGCGCGCTCGCGGCCGACGGCCAGCATCTCGGCATTGATGTCGCAGACGGTGACGCGGGTGTTCGGCCCGCCGGCCTCAATCGTGCGGAAGGCGATGTCGCCGGTGCCGCCGGCCAGATCGAGCAGCGCGAACGGCCGGTCCGATTTATGGGGTGGGTTGACCGCCGTCACCAGCGCATCCTTCCAGGCGCGGTGCAGCCCGGCCGACATCAGGTCGTTCATCAGGTCGTAGCGGCGCGCCACCGAGTGGAAAACCTCGTCAACGAGGCCCTGCTTGTCGGACAGGGGCACGGTCTGGTCGCCGAAATGCGTCTGTTCGTGCGGTGTCATAGGGCTCTTGGTCGGAATTCTTGGGCCAATAATCGTTTGCGGGCAGGACCATAGCGCGGCAGGCGGCGGGGCGCTATGTGTGAAAGCTGGAGCGGTTAACCATGCCCGAGCTACCCGAAGTCGAGACCGTGCGCCGGGGATTGGCCCCGGTCATGGAAGGCGCCCGCATCGTCAAGGTCGAGGTGCGGCGCGGCGACCTGCGCTGGCCGCTCGCCAAGGACTTCGCCAAACGCATTGCCGGCGCCACCGTCGACGGCCTCGGCCGCCGCGCCAAATATCTGATCGCCGATCTGTCGAGCGGCGACGTCCTGATGATGCATCTCGGCATGTCCGGCTCGTTTCATATCATTCAGGATGCCAAGAACGAGAAAAGGAACGCGCGGCCCGGCGACTTCCACCACGCGCGCGGCAAGATCGGCGCGCATGACCACATCGTCTTTCACATGTCGAACGGCGCGACGGTGACCTTCAACGATCCGCGCCGCTTCGGTTCGATGAAGCTGGTCGCGCGGGCGAAGCTCGACAGGGAGCCGCTGTTGAGCGCGCTCGGCCCGGAGCCGCTCGGCAATGAATTCGACGCTGGCGTGCTGGCGAAAGCCTGCGCCGGCAAGAAGACGTCGCTGAAAGCCGCACTGCTCGACCAGCGCGTCGTCGCAGGCCTCGGCAATATCTATGTCTGTGAAGCGCTGTATCGCGCGCGTTTGTCACCGAAGCGGCAGGCCTCGACCATCGCCGACCGCAAGGGAGCGCCGAATGAGCGCGCGGTCGCGCTGGTGGATGCCATCAAGGTCGTGCTGCACGACGCGATCAAGGCGGGCGGTTCGTCGCTGCGCGACCATCGCCAGGCCGACGGCACGCTCGGCTATTTCCAGCACAGCTTCCGCGTCTATGACCGAGAAGGCGAACCGTGCCAGGATTGCAAGGGTACCATCAAGCGCATCGTGCAAAGCGGCCGCTCGACATTTTATTGTCCAGGCTGCCAGAAATAGACCCGGGACGCAGGGCGCCGGCCCGGCATGACAAGCCGCGGCAACTGTGCATCAATAAGAAAAACGGCTCGGGGGGAAATACCATGCGCAGGCTCGTACTGGCCGCTGTCGCGGCGATGGCGTTCGCAGGCGTTTTTGATCGCGCGCGCGCCGATTATCCCGATCATCCGATCCGCCTGATCGTACCACAGGCGGCCGGCAGCGCCACCGACAATGCCGCGCGTCTGCTTGGCGCCGTGCTGACCCAGGACCTCGGCCAGCAGGTTATCATCGACAACCGTCCCGGCGGCGCGCTGACAATCGGCCTCGATCTGCTGGCGAAGGCGCCGCCCGATGGCTACACCATCGGCATGGGGCCGATCGGCGCGCTGGCGATTACGCGGCACATGGTCACCAAGCTGCCTTACGATATCGAGCGCGATTTCCAGCCGATCTGTCTGGTGACGCGCGGCCACCTTCTGCTGGCAGTGTCGCCGAACTCGCCGATCCATTCGGTCAAGGAATTGATCGCCTACGCCAAAGCCAATCCCGGCAAATTGTCGAATGCATCGTCGAGCAACGGTTCGCCCGGCCATGTCGGCGGCGAACTGTTCAAGACCATGACCGGCACGAATATCGTGCACATTCCCTATCGCGGCGGCTCGCTGGCGATCCAGGATCTGATCGCCGGCCGCGTCGACATCATGTTCGAAAGCCTGCAATCGATCGCGCCGGTCGCGCTTGACGGCAAGGTCCGCGCTATCGGCGTCAGCGGCGTCACCCGCTCGCCGGCCTTCCCCGATCTGCCGACCATTGCCGAAGCCGGCGTGCCCGGCTACGCGGCGCCGACCTGGACCGGCGTCATCGCGCCGGCCGGCGTGCCGCGTCCCATCGTCGACAAGCTCAACGCGGCGATCAACAAGGCGCTCGCGTCGCCTGCCTTTCTGAAAAAATTCGAGAGTACCGGCGACGAGGCCGGCGGCGGCACGCCGGAGGAATTCGCCGCCACCATCAAGGCCGATTCGGCGAAATGGGAAGACGTGGTGAAACGGGCGAACGTGAAACTGGATTAGTCCGTGCACTTCTTCTGATCGCCGCCGGGCCTGTGCTAGAGCCTTTCCGGCTTTGATGGAATCAAAGCCGGGGCTCTAGTCTTTTGTTTTGGCGCGTTTTCTTCACGCGAACCGGTTTCCACTTCGCTCGAAAACGCTTTAGGCTTGCCCGCAGCCAGCTCAGACCGGGACACACTTTCATGACCTACCAGAATCTCATTGTCGAAACCAAAGGCCGCGTCGGCGTCATCACGCTCAACCGGCCGCAGGCGCTCAACGCGCTCAACCGCGCGCTTGTCCTTGAGCTGACGCAGGCGATCGACACATTCGAGGCCGATACCGCCATCGGCTGCCTGCTGATTACCGGTAGTGACAAGGCCTTCGCCGCCGGCGCCGACATCAAGGAGATGGCCGACAAGACATTCATCGCGGCCTATCTCGGCAACTTCGCCGCCGACTGGCACGCGCCGACGCGGGCGCGAAAACCGATCGTCGCGGCGGTGGCCGGCTTCGCGCTCGGCGGCGGCTGCGAACTGGCCATGCAGTGCGACATCATCATCGCCGCCGACAACGCCAAATTCGGCCAGCCGGAGATCAAGCTCGGCGTCATTCCCGGCATTGGCGGCACGCAACGGCTGACGCGCGCGGTCGGCAAGGCCAAGGCGATGGACATGATTTTGACCGGGCGCATGATGGATGCCACTGAAGCCGAACGCGCGAACCTGGTGGCGCGCGTCGTGCCGGCGGCGAGTCTGATGGACGAGGCGATGAAAGCCGCCGACACGATTGCCAATATGTCGCTGCCGTCGGTGCTGGCGGGCAAGGAAGCGGTCAACCGCGCTTTCGAGTCGAGCCTCGCCGAAGGCGTCGTCTTCGAACGACGGATCTTCCACGCGCTGTTTGCGACGCAGGATCAGAAGGAAGGCATGAAAGCCTTCGTCGAAAAGCGCAAACCGCAGTGGAAGAATGAGTAATTACTTCCGCACGCAAATAATCCGCACCACGGATTTCGACGCATCGGCGCTATGTGCCGCCGCTACCGGCACTTTATGCGCCTCGAGAAATGCGCGGATCGTCTCAGTGCGAATGAGCCGCAGCGGCGGCAACGCCGGAGCAATGCTGGCGAGCACGGCGTTGCGCATTTCCGCCATGCCGGCAAAGCGGCCCTGACGGTCGAGCGCCGCGGCGCCGGAGAAACCGGCGAGCGGCCCGGACTGACGTAGTTCGATCGAATTGCCGTCCGTTACCTGCGCCTTGATCTCGATGAGCCGGGCGCTGCCGCCCTGTTCTTTCGGGTCGGGAATTCCGAGCAGTGTGACATCGCTCGACTTCGGCGCGGCCGAAGCGCCCGGTTCGCTCGCCAGCGACAGCGGTTGAAATTTTCCCGGGCCGTAGATGCGCAGCAGCGCCAGTCCGTTTTCCCTGTCGGCGGCGATACGCTCGGCATCGCCCAGTCCCTGTGCCACGATGACCTGACAGCCGCGCGTCAAATTCGCGTCGGTGACGATGTGGCCTTGCGCGCTGACGATCAGGCCATTGCCGTATTCGACCGGCTTCGACAAGACCGCGAACGGCGCGCTGCGCTGGGGAAACGGCGAGAAGCTCGACGCCATCGCCACCATCACCGGCGCGACGATGCCTTCCATCGCCTGATCGAACAGCAGGGTGAAGCCGCGCACCTCGCCATTGCGGATGGAGGCGCGGACGGAAAACTTCCTCAGTCCCTGAATGCCGCTGACGAAATAGCTGTCGTCGCGCAGCAGGCTGTATTCGACCTTGCGGGTACTTGGCTCTTTCTTCTCCTGCTCGAACAAGGTCTGCAGTTTGAGACCGGGCTCGGTGAGACGGAAGGTTTCGATCTGGACGTCGCCATGCGCCGACGACCAGCGCGTGCCGCGCGCGGCTTCCCGTGCATGCGGCACCAGCCTGGTCGGCAGGCCGATCTGAACGCCGGTCGCCGGATCGGCGACCACGCTCCAGCCGAACGCTTGTTCATTTTCCGGCGCGGCGGCGGGCGGAATAGCAGGCGCAAGTGCCGGCGTGGCCGGCGCAGCGGCCGGCGGCGCAATGGCGGCCGGCTGCGCAGTGGCGGCTCGGATCGCCTCCGGTCTGATCGGCGGCAGCACGACTTGAACGGTGGCGGAATTCGCAGCCT
Organism: uncultured Hyphomicrobiales bacterium; assembly: GCA_903892675.1. Lineage (GTDB taxonomy): Bacteria > Pseudomonadota > Alphaproteobacteria > Rhizobiales > Xanthobacteraceae > Pseudolabrys. Next base: position 16,766 of record CAITJJ010000167.1, read on the forward strand.
CCGGTTTAACCGGCTCTGCGGCGACCGGTGAGGCCGCGGGTTTGGCGGCCAGCTTCGGCGCCGGCTTGGCCGGCGCGGGAAATGTGAGCGGCTTGTTGGCGACCGCTTCGGCGGCGGGCGCGTCGGTTTCGATCGGATAAGGCGACGCATCCGCGCCCGACACCTGGGCCAAGGCTGACGGCGCGGCAAAAACAAGCGCAAAAAGCGCGAATACTGGGAACAGACGCATACGCATTAACGCCTTACTAACCAAGATTAGCGCTCACATTAGCCCATCGCGGTACTGGCGCAAGGCGGCTCGCCTGCGCGCACCGGCACAAACCGGTTCGCGGCTTGCCCGGACCTGGGCTAGGTTGGCGACCATGCTGGATCGATCCGAACTTGAACGCTATGCGCGCCACATTGTGCTGCGCGAAGTCGGCGGCCCTGGCCAGGCCAAGCTCAAAGATGCGCGCGTGCTGGTGATTGGCGCCGGCGGGCTTGGCGCGCCGGTGCTGCTCTACCTCGCCGCCGCCGGCGTCGGCACCATCGGCATCGTCGACGACGACATCGTCTCGCTGTCGAATTTGCAGCGTCAAATGATTCACGCAACGCCGGACATCGGCCTGCGCAAGGTCGACAGCGCGGAGGCGGCGATCGAACGGCTAAACCCGCATGTCAAAGTCGAAACGCATATGACGCGGCTGGAGCCCGGCAACGCGCTCGATCTGATTTCGGATTACGACATCGTCGCCGACGGCTCGGACAATTTCGCCACGCGCTATCTGGTCTCGGATGCCTGTTACTTCGCGCGCAAACCGCTGGTCACCGCCGCGGTCGGTATTTTCGACGGTTCGCTGACGACAATCCGCGCGCATGAGACGCGCGCCGACGGCGCGCCCAATCCGACCTATCGCTGCCTGTTTCCCGAGCCGCCGCCGGCCGGCACGATTCCGGCTTGCGCCGAAGCCGGCATTCTCGGCGCGCTGCCCGGCATACTCGGCTCGATGATGGCGCTGGAGATCATGCGCGAGATCGTCGGCTTCGGCGAAGGCCTGGTCGGCCGTCTGTTGATGGTCGATGCCCGCTCCATGCGATTCGAGACATTGAGCTATGCATGGGACGCAGACAATCCGTTGAGCGGCAAGACGCCGACGATCGTCGATTTAGCCTGATTTGGCGGCGTATTTCGCGACGCCGCCGGCGAACAGCCCTAACGGGCATTTACGCTTTAGATGACGTCGACTTAACAGCGGAACAGCATTTTTCGGTCAAAGTGGACTCAAATTTAATGCGGAGTTCGCGTCATGTATTCGGCCCAGCAAATCGCCAACCAGGCGCTCGGCGTTTATCAGCGCGGCGTCGTCGAATGCGAAAAATGCCGCTCCCCGATCGTCATTCGCCAGCCCGGCATGGTCAGCGTCGAGTTCTGCGTGCCGTGCCCGAAGTGCGGCCATCGCGGCATCTATTTCAAGCGCATGATCTATATCGAAGATGCCGCCGACCGCCGGGTCAAGCCGCGCTAGGCGACTAAAACATACTCGGCAGCACGCGATCCGGCGGACCATAGCCCCACGCTTGCGTGGGGCGTCAAAATAAAAAAGCAGCGGCTTCCGGCCGCCGTCCTAAAGCATCGACGGCAGCACGCGATCCGGCGGCCGATGCCCGTCCATGAAGGTCTTGATGTTGATGATGACCTTCTCGCCCATGTCGACGCGGCCTTCGATGGTCGCCGAACCCATATGCGGCAGCAGCACGACCTTGCCGGCCTTGGCGAGCTTCAGCAGTTTCGGATTGACCGCCGGCTCGTGTTCGAACACGTCGAGGCCGGCGCCGGCGATGTCGCCCGACTCCAGCAATCGCGCCAGCGCGTTCTCGTCGATCACCTCGCCGCGCGCGGTGTTGACGATGAACGCCTCCGGCCGCAGCATTTTCAGGCGGCGCGCCGACAGCAGATGAAATGTCGCCGGCGTGTGCGGGCAATTGACCGAGACGATGTCCATGCGCGCCAGCATCTGGTCGAGACTTTCCCAGTAGGTGGCGTCGAGCTCTTCCTCGATCTTCGGCGCGACCTTGCGGCGATTGTGATAATGCACCTGAAGGCCGAAGGCGCGGGCGCGGCGCGCCACCGCCTGGCCGATACGGCCCATGCCGATGATGCCGAGACGTTTTCCCCAGATGCGATGACCGAGCATCCAGGTCGGCGTCCAGCCGGCCCAGTCGTCTTGCGAGATCAGAACGTTCGAGCCTTCGACCAGGCGGCGCGGCACCGAAAGGATCAGCGCCATGGTCATATCGGCGGTGTCTTCCGTCAGGACGCCCGGCGTGTTGGTGACGGTGATGCCGCGCTGGACCGCGGTGGCGACGTCGATGTTGTCGACGCCATTGCCGAAATTGGCGATCAGCCTGAGCTGCTCGCCGGCCTTCGACAGAACGGCAGTATCGATCCGGTCGGTAACCGTCGGCACCAGCACGTCGGCGGTCTTGACCGCCTCGGCCAATGCCGCCGCCGTCATCGGCTTGTCGTCCGGGTTGAGGCGGGCGTCGAAGAGTTCCCGCATGCGCAGCTCGACCGAGTCCGGCAACTTGCGGGTGACGACGACGATTGGCTTCTTGGGCTTGGACATGATCTTAGGGTCTTGCTGTCTTGATTGCCGACGTGAGTACCGTTCTGGCCGCCGATAAAGGTCTCTTTAACCGCGCTCGACCACACTCCCGTTTCATGTGCGTGAGGTCGAAAATTCCTTCTTTTTCCTACCAGATGGCAATGACAACACAAAGCGTCCGGACGGCATTTTGCCTGACCGGGCGGGCGCTGCTGGTCGGCCTTTTTGCCGTATCTTTCGCCCCGCTCGCCCGGGCCGCCGAGCCGGCGGCCGGCGCGGTCAGCGGCCTGCCGGTGCCGCGCTTCGTCAGTCTGAAGTCCGACCGGGTCAATGTGCGTTCCGGCCCGAACAAGGACCAGGAGGTGCGCTGGGTCTATACCCGCGCTGGCATGCCGGTTGAGATCACCGCCGAGTTCGAGAACTGGCGCCGCATCCGCGACTGGGAAGGCGCAGAGGGCTGGGTCTATCACTCGCTCTTGTCGGGCAAGCGCACGGCCGTCGTGGTGCCGACGCTGAAGGACGAACTGGTGCCGCTGTATGAGAAGACCGAGCCCGAGGCCGCGGTCGCGGCGCGTCTGCAATCCGGCGTGCTCGCCCAGATCAAAGGCTGCAACGGCAAATGGTGTCAGGTGTCGGGCAAGGACTTCACCGGCTGGATCGCGCAGGAGCGGCTGTGGGGCGCCTATCCAAACGAGAAGATTGAGTAGCGCGTACCGCTAGACGCCTTCAATTCTGAAAATTTCTCTGAAATTGCGCTGACCTTTAGGCGTCACGGTAACCGCGCGCGTGCCGTCGACATGCTTGATCCAGCCGGCGGTGAAACAGTGCCGGCACAAAGCGCCGCCGACATGGCCTGCCAGATGCGGACGTCGCTCGCTCCAGTCCAGGCAGGGCCGGCACAGCATGCGGCCTTTGCGTTTGCCGGATCCTTTCTTGTCAAGGTTTCCGTCGAGTTCGATACCGAGCCGGTCGAACAAGGCCGCGCCTTTGTCGGTGACGATGCCGGCGTCGCTGGTCAATTCGATCTGGCCGTTGGCGACCAGAGCATCGGCGAGCGCGACGCCAAGGTGGCCGGCGAGATGATCGTAGCAGGTGCGCGCGGCGCGCAGCGCCAGATCGCGCGGACCGACGAAGGCTTTCCGGCGCGGCGCCGAACCGGCGGCGACCTGCATGATGCTTTCCAGCATGCGCGCGACCGCCGGCGAGGCCAGCCGGTGATAACGGTGGCGGCCCTGCTGCTGCACCGTGACGAGGCCGCCGGCGGAGAGCCGCGCCAGATGTCCCGAGGCGGTCTGCGGCGTAATGCCGGCGACATGCGCGAGTTCGGTCGCGGTCAGCGCCCGGCCATCCATCAGCGCATGCAGCATGCCGGCGCGCCCCGGATCGCCGGCGAGGCTCGCCACTTCCGCGAAGGCCGCATTGCTCGCCATCGTTCACTCCCGATCTGACGGCCTTTATTCTAGGCCCATCCTTGCGTCGAAGGTTCGGCCTTCACCGTAACATTCCCTCGCCCGCACCCGCAGTCTGCGGCGATGGCAAAGCACCTACAACCCGACCTTTTCGACTGGCGCCGGCCATTTATCGCGGCGCGCGCTTTGGTCGCTTTATGGCTGAGACGACGGCGCACGCGCCGGCACCTCCGCGATCTCGATGCGCATCTGCTCAGCGATATCGGGATCGACGAGCAAGCACGCGCGCGCGAATGTGCAAGATGGCTATGGCAAGGCGTCCCGGAAACCGACCTCGCCGCCGCGGCGACAAACGAAAACGCGTCCGGTTTTCGCGGACGCGCTCAATTCCGAAAATTCGAAAATGCCGATCAGGCCTTGCGGCGCAGGCGCACGACGACGTCGACGCGAGCGATCTCGTAGCCTTCCGGCGGCTCCGGCGTCTTGCCGACAATCACTTCGGCGCCCGGGATGTCGAGCAATTCGTCTTCACCCTCGACGAAGAAGTGGTGATGCGACGACGCATTGGTGTCGAAATAAGCCTTCGAGCCGTCGACCGGCACCTGCCGCAGCAGACCGACTTCGGTGAACTGGTGCAGCGTGTTGTAGATGGTCGCCAGCGACACCGGCACCTTGGCGCGCGAGGCTTCTTCGTACAGCGCCTCGGCGGTGAGATGACGGTCGCCTTTGCCAAACAGGATCCAGCCCAGCGCCATGCGCTGGCGGGTGGGACGCAAACCGACGCCGCGCAGCATCGCCTTCACGTCGTGCCAGGGGCAACCGGTGAGCGAGGTGCGGTCCGCCGGCGGCGCAATATCCGCCTTGGCGAGAGGAAGCAGCACGGTACGCGTCTGGGTCATTGTTTCGCCCATGAAAAATACAATCGGTTTGCGCCGAGGAGTCTGTACCGGCGGCCAAACCGAACGAGGATGCCAAGCAAACCCGTTTCATTTGCAACATATCGAAACCGGCCCCTAGATGCAACTCCCTCGCAAAAGCGGTTGTCGCCTAATACCGCCGCTATTAGGCTGAAATACCGCAGGAAAACTGTCCGTGAGGCCGGCTGGCCCATCTTTGCCACCCCCGTCCGGTGTGTTAGGAAACTCACTAATTCAAGGCAAACCCGCCATACGGGGATATTTCGACGATGGAAAACCGGCGTAACAGTTTCGCCTACGAAGACTTGCTGGCCTGTGGCCGCGGCGAGCTGTTCGGGCCTGGCAATGCGCAATTGCCCTTGCCGACAATGTTGATGTTCGACCGCATCACCGAGATTTCGGAAACCGGCGGTCCGAACGGCAAGGGCTTTGTCCGCGCCGAACTCGACGTGAAGCCGGACCTCTGGTTTTTCCTGTGCCACTTCAAGGGCGATCCGGTGATGCCGGGCTGCCTCGGCCTCGACGCGCTCTGGCAAATGGTCGGTTTTTTCCTCGGCTGGCTGGGTTCGCCCGGCCGCGGCCGCGCTTTGGGCATGGGCGAGGTAAAGTTCACCGGCCAGGTGCTGCCGAGCGTAAAAAAAATCGTCTATGGCGTCGATTTCAAGCGCGTCATGCGCTCGAAACTGGTGCTCGGCATCGCCGACGGCTGGTTGGCCGCCGACGGCCAGGTGATTTACAAAGCCGCCGACCTGAAGGTCGGCCTGTTCAAGCAGGACGACGCGCTGCAGCCGACCGGCGCCTGACGCAGTCTCCGTGGCCGCGCTGCGGAGCCTTGCGCTGTTGCCTCAGGCGGCCCAAATGTGCCCAATCACCGCCAAATGCGGCAAAGGCAGTATGTGTGAGGATAAACGGCCATGAGACGGGTAGTCGTCACCGGGATGGGCATCGTCTCATCCATCGGCAATAACACGCAGGAAGTCCTCGCCAGTCTGCGCGAAGCCAAATCCGGCATTTCGCGCGCCGAGGAATTCGCGGCGCACGGCTTCAAAAGCCAGGTGCAGGGCATGCCGACGCTCGATCCGGCCGGCTCCATCGATCGCCGCGCCATGCGCTTCCTCGGCCCCGGCGCCGCCTGGAATCACGTCGCCATGGAACAGGCAATCGGCGACTCCGGCGTCGAGGAAAAAGACATCGTCAATCCGCGCACCGGCATCGTCATGGGTTCGGGCGGGCCTTCGACCAGCGTTCTTGTCGATGCCGCCGATACCACCCGCAAGAACAATTCGCCCAAGCGCATCGGCCCCTTCGCGGTGCCGAAGGTCATGTCGTCGACCGCGTCGGCGACGCTCGCGACCTGGTTCAAGATCAAGGGCGTGAATTATTCGATCTCGTCGGCCTGCGCGACCTCCAATCATTGCATCGGCAACGCCGCCGAACTCATTCAGTGGGGCAAGCAGGACATGGTGTTCGCCGGCGGCTCGGAAGAGCTGCACTGGACGCTGTCCAACATGTTCGACGCGATGGGCGCGATGTCGTCGAAATATAACGACACGCCTGCCAAGGCGTCCCGCGCCTACGACAAGGACCGTGACGGCTTCGTCATCGCCGGCGGCGCCGGAGTGCTCGTGCTGGAAGAGCTTGAACACGCCAAAGCACGCGGCGCGAAAATCTACGCCGAGATCGCCGGCTATGGCGCGACCTCGGACGGCCACGACATGGTGGCACCGTCGGGCGAAGGCGCGATGCGCTGCATGAAGATGGCGCTGGAGACCTGCAAGGCGCCGATCGACTACATTAATCCGCACGCCACCGCGACACCGGTCGGCGACGCCGCCGAGATCGACGCCATCCGCCAGGTGTTCGGCGACAAGTGCCCGCCGATTTCGGCGACCAAGTCGCTCACCGGCCATTCGCTAGGCGCCGACGGCGCGCAGGAAGCGATCTACTCGCTGCTGATGATGAACAACGGTTTCATGTGCGAAAGCGCGCATATCGAAAACATCGATCCGGCCTTCGCCGACATGCCGATCCTGCGCGAGCGCAAGGACAACGTGAAGCTCGGCGCCGTTCTGTCGAACTCGTTCGGCTTCGGCGGCACCAATGCGTCGATCGTCCTCAAGCACGTCGACGCCTGATCGTATTCTCACGCACGAATTTGGAAGCTGAACCATGCCGGGATTGATGGACGGGAAACGCGGCCTGATCATGGGGGTCGCCAACGACCACTCGATCGCCTGGGGCATCGCCAAGATGCTGAGCGACCATGGCGCCAAGCTCGCCTTCACCTATCAGGGCGATGCGCTGTTGAAGCGCGTGAAGCCGCTCGCTGAATCCGTCGGTTCGACCATGCTGATGCCCTGCGACGTCGAGGACATTTCGACGGTCGATGCGGTTTTTGCCACTCTGAAAGAGAAGTGGGGAACCATCGACTTTTTTGTCCACGCGGTCGGCTTCTCGGACAAGAACGAACTCAAGGGCCGCTTCGCCGATAACACCCGCGAGAACTTCATCCGCACCATGGTGATTTCCTGCTTCTCCTTCGCCGAGAGCGCCAAGCGCGCGGCGGAGCTGATGCCGAATGGCGGCTCGCTCATCACGCTCACTTACAATGGCGGCGATCGCGCCATGCCCAATTACAACGTCATGGGTCTGGCGAAGGCGGCGCTCGAGTCGTCGGTGCGTTATCTCGCCGTCGACTTCGGCCAGCAGAAAATCCGCGTCAACGCCATTTCGGCCGGCCCGATCCGTACTTTGGCCGGTGCCGGCATTGGCGATGCGCGGTATATGTTCGCCTTCCAGCAGAAATATTCGCCGCTCGGCCGTGGCGTCACTTTGGAAGAACTCGGCGGCGCCGGGCTTTATCTGTGCTCGGACCTGTCGACCGGCGTCACCGGTGAAATCCATTTCGTTGACAGTGGCTACAACGTCATTGCCATGCCGCAGCCGGACGCGCTCAAGGCCGCGCATGGCGAGGTGGATGGCGGCGGGCAGTAACTTTTACTTATACCGCCCCCCTCCAGGGAAGGATTCATAAAAAAACGGCCGGGAATTTCCCGGCCGTTTTCTTTTGTCGCGTGCGTGAAGACTTACTCCGCCGCCTCGAGCGCCGGCTGCGCGGCGACGTCAAAACGGTCGTTGTTCATCACCTTCGCCCAGGCCTTGGCGAAATCCTTGACGAATTTCGCCTTGGCGTCGCTTTGGGCATAGACCTCGGCGAGCGCGCGCAACTGCGAGTGCGAGCCGAAGATCAGATCGACGCGCGTGCCGGTCCACTTCAGCTCTTTGGTCTTGCGGTCGCGGCCCTCGTACACGCCATCGGTGCTGGACGGCGACCACACCGTGCTCATGCTGAGCAGGTTGACGAAGAAATCGTTCGTCAATTTGCCCGGCGTCTTGGTGAACACGCCATGCTTGGAATCGGCGGCATTTGCGCCGAGAACGCGCAGGCCGCCGATCAGCACCGTCATCTCCGGCCCGGTCAGCGCGAGCAATTGCGCGCGGTCGACCATCGCCTCTTCCGGCTTCATGAACTGCTGCTTGCTGCCGATGTAGTTGCGGAACGCATCGGCGCGCGGCTCCAACGGCGCGAAGGAGGCAGCGTCGGTCTGCTCCTGCGACGCATCCATGCGGCCCGAGGTAAACGGCACCGTCACGTCGACGCCGGCCTCCTTCGCCGCCTTTTCGACCGCGGCATTGCCGCCGAGCACGATCAGGTCGGCGATCGACACCTTCTTGCCGAACTCCTTCTGGATCGCTTCAAGCTTGGCCAGCACGGTCTTCAACTGCGCCGGCTGATTGACGTCCCAGTCCTTCTGGGGGCTAAGACGGATGCGAGCGCCATTGGCGCCGCCACGCTTGTCGGATTTGCGGAAGGTGGAGGCCGAGGCCCACGCCGTCGAGACCAGCTGCGGCACCGTGAGGCCGGAGGCGAGGATCTTCGCCTTCAGCGCGGCGACATCCTTGGCGTCGAGCGTGTAGTCGGAGGCCGGGACCGGGTCCTGCCAGATCAGGGTTTCCTTCGGCTCGTGTTTGCCGAGGTAGCGCTCGGCCGGGCCCATGTCGCGGTGGGTGAGCTTGTACCAGGCGCGGGCGAAAGCGTCGGCGAACTGGTCCGGGTTCTCGTAGAAGCGGCGCGAGATCTTTTCGTAGATCGGATCGAAGCGCAGCGCGAGATCCGAGGTCAGCATCGTCGGCAGCTTCTTCTTCGACTTGTCGAAGGCGTCCGGGATATCGGCCGGCGCATTTTTCGCCACCCATTGCTTGACGCCGGCCG
>CAITJJ010000168.1 GCA_903892675.1 uncultured Hyphomicrobiales bacterium
CCTCGAGCTCGATTTCAAATATCTCTACGATCAGGCCAGCGGCAAGGTCGACTTTCTACCGGAGAATATGGCCTCCGTCATTCGCCGCGTGCGCGCCACCGCCGATATACCGGTTATCGCCAAACTGGCCTTTGGCTCGATTGCGCTCGATGTCCTGGCGCGCGCCGCTGAGGACGGCGGCGCAACGGCGATCTCGGCGATCAACACCGTTTTTCCTGCCATGCGTATCGGTCTGCGCGCGCGCCGGCCAACATTGTCGATGAATTTCGGCGGGCTATCGGGAGCGCCAATCCGGCCGCTGGCGATCGCATCGATCTTCCGGCTGCGTCAGGCGACGCAATTGCCTCTGATCGGCATTGGCGGAGTCGTGGCCGCGGAAGATGCCGCCGAATTTTTCCTTGCTGGCGCCAATGCGGTGCAAGTCTATACGGCGGCGCAAGTCCAGGGGCCCGAGATCTTCCCAACCCTGGTCAGCGGGCTCGACAAAGTATTGGCTGACATGAAAGCGTCCAGCCTGGCGGAGATTGTCGGCGAGGCGCATGGCGAGAGGACCCGCCAGCAGGAAGATCACCAGTGGGATGCGATCGGTGGATAATCTGGCGCGCACGATAGCGGCGGTCGATGCGCGTTTGCCGCTGGCGGCGCGGCTGCTCGAGGAACTGCGCGCGCGCAGCCTAGACGAGGGCGGCGGCGTGACGCGGCCCTCCTATGGCGCTGGCGAGCAGATCGGCCATGATCTCATGCGCGCCGCCGCCACCGAAGCCGAACTCGCCGTTACGACCGACGCTGCCGGCAACCTCTATGCGACCCTGCCGGGAATGGATCGCGCGACGCCGCGCTGGATCTCTGGCTCACATTTCGATTCTGTGCCCCGCGGCGGCAATTTCGACGGCGCCGCTGGCGCAGTTGCCGCACTTATTGCTATCATGACACTACGAGATCTTGGCATCAGGCCGCGCCAGGATATGGTCGCGATGGCGATCCGCGCCGAAGAATGTTCGAGCTGGTTCAGCGGCCAGCATGGGGGGCATCTCGGCAGCCGCGCGGCGCTCGGGCTGCTTAAGCCGAGCGAGCTCGATACCGCGATCCATCTCGGCACCAAGCGCACGCTCGCTCAGTCGATCGATGATGCCGGCTTTGACAGCGTCGCGGTGCGGCGCGGCCCGCCGCTGCTGAGTGCCGGCAACGTGCGCGGATTTATCGAGCTGCACATTGAGCAGGGTCCGGTGCTGGTGCGCGAGGAGGTGTCCGTCGCCATCGTCACCAGCATTCGCGGCACAGTGCGGGCGCGTGACGCACGCTGTATTGGCGCCTATTCGCATTCCGGCGCGGTGCCGCAGGCCCTGCGTCAGGATGCGGTGCTCGCCACCGCTGAGCTGATCCACCGCGTTGAGCAATACTGCGATCAGTTGAGGGCTGCAGGCGACGACGTTGTCTTTGCAATCGGGCGCCTGCACACCGATGCGGCAGTTGATAGTTTGAGCAAAGTGCCCGGCGATGTGCGTTTCACGATCGATCTAAGGTGTCAGGACGCCAATGTTCTGCTGCCGCTGAATTCGTTACTGCAGGATTATGCCGACGAGATCGGCGCCCGCCGCAATGTGCGATTCGATCTCGGCAAGCGTGCCGTCGCCGAGCCGACCGCAATGGACCAGGCCTTTCGCGCTGTTCTGCAGCAACAGGCTGGCTTGCTTGGCCTTGCCGCACCGGAAATGCCATGCGGCGCTGGGCACGATGCAGCCGAATTTGTCCGTGCCAATATCCCAAGCTGTATGATCTTCGTTCGGAACACCGGTGAGAGCCATAATCCGGACGAGTACATGGAGCTTGCCGACTTTCGGGACGGCATCCTGTTACTCGCGTGCTTTTTGTTGAAAATGGCATAGGGATAACGGTTCCGCAGGACATGCGGATGACCGCAATCTACGACTTCGTTGGCTTTGGAAGGAACGCTCGAACTGGCTGAGCCACGGGCGGCAAGGTGCGCTGATCCC
>CAITJJ010000169.1 GCA_903892675.1 uncultured Hyphomicrobiales bacterium
CCGAGCGGCCGGAAAGCGTCGTCTCGAAGAATTTCGCCGCGAGGTCCATGACGTCGTACATGCTCTTGGCGCGCGCATCGCGCCGCTGCTCCTCGGGCGACACTTTCGGCAATGCGACGCCAGCCAACTGCGCCAAGCGTTCGACCGCTTCCGCGACCGCGTGATGTTTCCGATCACCGACAGCCGCAACCGCGTCATCGCCTTCGGCGGCCGCGCCATGGAAAAGGACGTCGCGGCGAAATATCTCAATTCGCCGGAGACGCCGCTCTTCCACAAAGGCCACACGCTCTACAACATCGCCATGGCGCGGCAGGCCATGCATGACGGCGTTAAGTCCGGTGTGCAGCTCGTCGCCGTCGAAGGCTATGTCGACGTCATCGCCATGGTCACCGCCGGATTTCCGGCGTCGGTCGCGCCGCTCGGCACCGCTTTGACCGAGGATCAACTCGGTCTGCTGTGGAAAATGGCCGACGAGCCGGTGCTGTGCTTCGACGGCGATGGCGCCGGCGTGCGCGCCGCCTATCGGGCGATGGATCTGGCGCTGCCGCGCTTGAAGCCCGGCAAGAGCTTGAAATTCGCGCTGCTGCCGCAGGGGCAGGACCCCGACGATCTGCTGCGCGCCTCGGGCCGCGAAGCGGTCGCCGATGTCATCAATGCCGCGCGTCCGCTCGGCCAGATGCTGTGGGGCCGCGAGACCGAGGGCCACACGTTCGACACGCCGGAGCGCCGTGCCGCGCTGGAAGCGCGCGTCAACGAAGTCACCGCGTCGATCGCCGATGAATCGGTGCGCAAATATTACCGGCAGGATTTCAACGACCGGCTGCGGCAGTTCTTTGCCCCGGCGGCCGGCGCACGCCAGTTCACGCCGCGCGGGCAAGGTCAGGGATTTGCTGGCACGCAGGGCAACTGGCGCGACCGCCAGGGCATAGCAGGCAGCGGGCCGGGGCGCTTCGGCGTCAAGCGCCCCGAGGTCGGCTCGCACAACACGCCTTACGTGGTGGTCTCGCAGCAGATGGCGGCAAGCCCGCTGCATCGCGGTTCGCGCACCGCGGTGCCGACCCGCGAGGCGCTGATTTTACAGGCGGCGATCAACTACCCGTGGCTGCTGCACGACCACCTCGAGGAACTCAGCGCGCTCGAGTTCCGCCACACCGGTGCCGAGCATCTGAAGGCCGCCTTGATCGATATCGCCGCGCATTCCTCCGACCACGCCGCCGGTCTCGAACCCGAAACCTTGCGGGCGGAACTCCGCAACCGGCAGCTCGGCGAGGTGCTGGAGCGCATCGAGGCCTCGATCACCACCCAGTCGGTCTGGGGTTCGCGGCCGGACGCGGCGCCGCAGGACGTTTTGATCACATGGCAGCAGCTCGTCGCCTTGCATCGCCAGTGGCATTCCCTAACTAAGGAGCTCAAGGACGCCGAGCAGGCTCTCGGCCAGGACGCCAGCGAGACCAACTATTTGCGCCTGCGTGACGTCAAGGATCGCCTGTCCCAGATGGACGGCACCGAGGCCCTGATCGAGGGTTTTGGCGCTTCTTCCGGCCGGGGCGCCAAGAGTCTTTAGGAATCACGGGTCTTTAGGAATCGCTGAGTCTTTAAAACTTGGCTTTTTGGCGCCTAAAGGCTTGACCGTTGCCCTTCCCGGAGTCACGGACAGGGGGCGGGCGCGGCCTTTTTGGATACCGGACCGGCGCGGAAAAAAGGCCGTTTTGCGCCGGTTTTTGATAGGGTTAATCGGGGCTTAAGCGGCGCCGACAAGACTGACGGCCTGATTCGGGGGCGGCGCCATCATCGGCGCGGCCCTTTTTGGGCATGTGCTCGGCGTATCGGGCGCGGCACCGCGGAACGCGGCAGAGCAAGAAAGAGTGCGACATGGCTGGGAA
>CAITJJ010000170.1 GCA_903892675.1 uncultured Hyphomicrobiales bacterium
CTGGGGCCGCGCGCTGCCCTCGCTCGGCATCATGGGCGTCGACTTCGAGGAGCGCGTCGATTTCCGCCGCCTGCACCGCTACCGCCTCGGCCGCGCCAAGCAGGCGCTGGAGAAGTCCGAACTCGGCGCGCTGCTGGTGTTCGACGTCAACAACATCCGTTATCTCACCTCGACCAAGATTGGCGAGTGGGAGCGCGACAAGCTGGCGCGCTGGGCGCTCTTGACCCGCACCGGCGAACCGATCCTGTGGGACTTCGGCTCGGCCGCCGTGCATCACAAGCTCTACGCGCCGTGGCTCGACCCGCAGAACTGCAAGGCCGGCTTGATCGGCTTGCGCGGCACCGTGCAGCCTTCCTTCGGGCTGATGAAGAAGCACGCCGAGGAGCTCGCTTCGATCCTGCGCGAACACGGCGTCGCCGACATGCCGATCGGCGTTGATATCGTCGAACCGCCGATGATGTTCGAACTGCAAAAGGCCGGCCTCACGATCGCCGATGGCCAGCAGGTCATGCTGGAAGCGCGCGAGATCAAGTCGCAGGACGAAATCGCGCTCTTGAACCACGCCGCCTGCATGGTCGACGGCGCCTATGACCTCGTCAACCGGGAACTCAAGCCGGGTATACGCGAGAACGACATCGTCGCCATGGTCAACGACTTCCTCTATCGCAACGGCTCCGACGACGTCGAAGCGGTCAATGCGGTATCCGGCGAGCGCGGCAATCCGCATCCGCACAACTTCACCGACCGCATGAACCGTCCCGGCGATCAGGCGTTCTTCGACATCCTGCAGTCCTTCATGGGCTATCGCACCTGTTACTACCGCACGTTCAATGTCGGGCGGGCGACAGATGCGCAGCGCGATGCCTACAAGAAAGCGCGTGAATGGCTCGACAATGCCATGGCGCTGATCAAACCCGGCGCTTCGACCGACAAGATCTGTGCGGCCTTCCCGAAGGCCGGTGAGTTCGGGTTCCCGGATGAAATGTCGGCCTTTGGTTTGCAGTTCGCGCACGGCCTCGGCCTCGCGCTGCACGAACGGCCGATCATTTCCCGCGTGGTGTCGATGGACCATCCAACCGAGATCAAGGAAGGCATGGTGTTCGCCATCGAGACCTATTGCCCAGCAACGGACGGCTTCTCGGCCGCCCGCATCGAGGAAGAAGTCGTCGTCACCGACAAGGGCTGCAAGGTGATTTCGCTGTTCCCGGCTGAAGAATTGCCAATCGCAAACCGCTACTGATAGGGTTGCCGCGCTCTCACAGCGGCAATCCCTTGGCAACACCTACCGCAATTCCAGGCGCAGATAACAGCCGGAAGCTGTCGCTCCGGCTGCAACTCTCGTTGCTGGTTTCGGCTACGCTGTTACCACTGATCGTTTTCGCGGTCGGCCTTGTTTATGTCTCTCACCAGCGCGACCGGGATGCAGCGTTCGACCGTGTGCTGGAAACCGTCCGCGGCATTCGCCTTGTCATGGACGCCGAGATCGGCAACGTCACTGCGGGACTCCAGGTGCTTGCGCTCTCACAATCATTGCAGCGCGACGACATGGAAGGTTTCCGGCGCGACGCCCTTGCATTCACCCAGGGCTTTCCGTCGGATGTCGCGGTGCTGCTGGCCGA
>CAITJJ010000171.1 GCA_903892675.1 uncultured Hyphomicrobiales bacterium
CGGCCAGCACGGCCAGCGCCGCAAGAGCAAGCTCTCCGACTACGGCGTGCAGCTCAAGGCCAAGCAGAAGCTGCGCGGCTATTACGGCAACATTTCCGAGAAGCAGTTCCGCGGAATCTATGACGAAGCCATCCGCATGAAGGGCGACTCGGGCGCCAATATGATCGGCCTCCTCGAGCGCCGTCTCGACGCGGTCATCTACCGCGCCAAGTTCGTGCCGACCGTGTTCGCCGCCCGCCAGTTCATCAACCACGGCCACGTCAAGGTGAACGGCAAGCGCGTCAACATTTCGAGCTTCCGCGTCAAGGTTGGCGACGTCGTCGAAGTGAAGGAAAAGTCGCAGCAGATGAACCTGGTGCTCGAGGCCCAGGCGCTGACCGAGCGCGACGTTCCTGATTACATCGATGTCGATGGCGGCAAGCTGACCGCCAAGATGTCGCGAATCCCGGTGTTTACCGATGTTCCCTATCCGGTGCAGATGGAACCGCATCTGGTGGTCGAATATTATTCGCGATAAATGTGAATTAGCCGACTTATCCCCTACTAAAGTCGAAAACCCCCGCCGGTCAGGCGGGGGTTTTTTCGTTGGCGGCCAATGACTTCCCGCATAGCAGCGGGCTTAATTTTATACCAAAGATATACTGGATATTGTGCCCACCTTGCAGGCACCTGGCACATTTAGTAATCACGGGGCGCTAAGAAACCTATATAGGAGGATACTGCTCATGAACGCGCTTAACAACGTGAAGAGTTGGGTTGGTTCGTTGACCGAAATCGGTCTGATGCTGCTGGCTTTCGCCATCGTTGCGTCGCTGCTGGTTGGCTCCAACCTGCCGTTCTTCGGCGGCGTGGTCGCCAATATCGTCGCGATGGTGAAGGACCTGGGATCGAACGGGCTCGTCGGCCTGATCGCCCTCGGCGTCATTCTGTATCTCTTCTCCAATCGCTCCCTGGCCTAGTCGCGCGGCCTTGCAACTGCCGGTGGGTAATAACCGCCGGCCCGGTTGGGTGGGGATTTTCCCCACCCAACATTTTAGCAAAAACAAGATCGTGGAGCGGCGCGGGCACGCGATGACCCTGCGCAACTGCGCGTCGTCAGGGGGAAGCGATCATGGACGTCCTCGATAAAGCCAAAACCTATTTGTGGGCCTTCGTCGAACTCGCTTTTGCCGGCATTCTCGCAATCATGCTGATCTTCCTGATCCTCGGACAGAACTCTGGCATGTTCGTGCTGTCGGTCGCCGACAATGTCACTAAATTCGCCAATGCGGTGCCGACGCCGAGCCTTATCGGCCTGGCCGTCATCCTGGCGCTGGTTTATGTGATCATGCAGCGCCTGCGGGCATAGCCGAAGCCGGCGCGAAAGCGTAGAACGGCGGCGCTCCACTATAAGGCGCCGCTGTCATGCCCCTCACCCGCCGCACTCTGCTTGCCGCTACCGCCGCCACGGCGGCCGCGCATGCGTTGCCCGCTTTTGCCGCGGCGTCGCCCGTGACCTTCAGGCATGGCGCGTTCGAGGTCTCGGTCGTCAGCGACGGCCATCTGGTCTTGCCGACGGCTTTTCTGGCGCCGGACGCCACGCCCGAGCAACGCGCCGCCTTGCTCAAGGCCGCCGGGCAGACCGGCGAGACCTACGACTCGCCGACCAACATCACGCTTATTCGCTCGGGTAACGACCTCATCCTGATCGATATGGGATCGGGCGACCGCTTCATGCCAACCGCCGGCAAATTATGGGACAATCTCAAAGCCGCCGATATCGACAAATCGAAGATCACCAAGGTCATCTTCACCCATGGCCATCCCGATCATTTGTGGGGCGCGGTCGACGATCTCGACGATATGACGCTGCCGAACGCGACGTTTTATATCGCCGGCGCCGAATGGAATTTCTGGCAAAGCGACGACGCCACGCGCGGTCTGCCGGCCGAGCGCGCCGGCTTCGTCACCGGGGCACGGCGCAATTACGCGGCGATCAAGGAGCGGGTGAAAATGTTCAAGCCCGGCGACGAAGTGCAAAGCGGCATTCACGCCGTTGCCACACCCGGCCATACGCAGGGCCATGTCGTGCTGGCGCTCGCCGGCGGCGACGGACTGATCGTCGGCGGCGATGTCCTCACCCATCCGCTGATTTCATTCGCCCATCCGGAATGGCGGCCGCTCGCCGATCATGTGCCGGAGCAAGCGGTGGCCACGCGCAAGATGCTGCTCGACCGTCTCGCCGCCGATCGCTCGAAACTGATCGGCTTCCACCTGCCCTATCCCGGCGTGGGGACGGTCGAACGCAAGGACGGCGCCTACAGGTTTGTAGCCGCCGTCTGAGCCGTCATTGACGTTTGATCTTTAAGCCTGCGCCGCGACCGCGACGCCGGCGTCCTTGAGCGCCTGCTGCAACTCGCCGGCTTGGAACATCTCGCGCACGATGTCGCAACCGCCGACGAATTCGCCCTTCACATAGAGCTGCGGAATGGTCGGCCAGTTCGAATAGGCCTTGATGCCGTCGCGCAAGTCGGCGGATTCCAGAACATTGAGGCCCTTATAGGCGACGCCGAGATGGTCGAGGATCTGCACGACCTGACCGGAAAACCCGCATTGCGGAAACTGCGGCGTGCCCTTCATGAACAGCACCACGTCGTTGGCCTTCACTTCGTTGTCGATAAACTGCTCGATGCCCATGGCTTGCGGTCCTATTGTCGCGGGGGGGGCGCGCGGCAGGTTGCCGGCGCGGCGAACGCCCTTCCAGTCGATATATGTAGCGCAACTCGCGGCGTAAACCCAAGAGGCGCAAGAGGCCGGTGTGAAAGTCTGTTAATGGCGCATATCAGCCCGGCGCGGCTTATGGCGTGCCGGTTTGCAGCGCCAGGGCGTGCAGGACGCCGCCCATCTGGCCTTTCAGCGCCTGGTAGACCAGTTGATGCTGCTGAACCCGCGATTTGCCGGAAAACGACGCTGCGATCACCGTTGCGGAATAGTGATTGCCGTCGCCGGCGAGGTCCTTGATCGAGACCTGGGCATCCGGGATGCCCTCCTTGATCAGCCGCTCGATTTCACCCGCATCCATCGCCATAGTCAGTCTCCTCCGGTGCCTAAGCTACGCCTAACCGGGCGCTTCGGCAGCCTAAGCCAAGAAAATACACGCAAAAATGTCGACACGGCGGCATTGCCGGCCCCGGCTGGCAAACCTACGCCTCGCCGGCCATATAGGCCGGCAGCCAGCCTTCCGACTTGTCGCTGAGGCTCGCCACGCTGAGCGCGCGCTCGCCGTGCAGGGCCAGCGCCTTGCCGCCGGTCACACCGATGCGCGAGGCCAGTACGCTGGCGTCGCGCGCGCGCGCCAGCACGGCGTCGGCCTTTTTGGCGGGCACGGTGACGATGTAGCGCGCCTGGTCCTCTCCGAACCAGTAGGCGTGCGCGGGGATGTCGTCGGGCGGCACGTCGAGCGTCGCGCCGATCCCGGACGCCATCGCCATCTCGGCAAGCGCCACAAGCAATCCACCGTCGGACAGATCGTGCACCGCGCTCGCGGTCCCATCGAGTATAAGCCCGCGCACGAAGTCGCCGTTCTCGCGCTCCTCGATCAGGTCGACCGGCGGCGGCGCGCCCTCTTCGCGCGCGCAGATTTCGCGCAAATAGATCGACTGGCCGAGCCAGCCGGCCGTCTCGCCGACCAGCAGGATGGCGTCGCCGTCGCGTTTGAACGCCAATGTCGCCGATTTGGTGAAGTCCTCGAGCAATCCGACGCCGCCGATCGACGGCGTCGGCAGGATCGCCTTGCCGTTGGTCTCGTTATAGAGCGACACATTGCCGGACACGACCGGGAAGTCGAGCGCCTTGCAGGCCTCCGAGATGCCGCGCACGCAGCCGACGAACTGGCCCATGATCTCGGGCCGTTCCGGATTGCCAAAATTGAGATTGTCGGTGATCGCCAAAGGCGTCGCGCCGACGGCGGTGAGATTGCGCCAGCATTCCGCCACCGCCTGCTTGCCGCCCTCGAACGGGCTGGCCTCGCAATAACGCGGCGTCACGTCGGTTGTCAGCGCCAAAGCCTTCGGCCCGTCTTCGACGCGCACCACGGCGGCGTCGCCGCCGGGCCGCTGCACCGTGTTGCCGCCGATGATGTGATCGTACTGCTCCCACACCCACCGCTTCGAGCATAAATCCGGCGTCGCAATCATGCGCTCCAGCGCGTCGGCGATACTGCCGCGCGCCTCGACCGCGCCGGCATCGATCACCGGCAATTTCTCGGCGGTGACGAAGGCTCTTTTGTATTCCGGCGCGCTATCGCCGAGTTCCTTGATCGGCAGGTCGGCCATCACTTGGCCTTTGTGGCGAACGATGAAGCGTTTGGTCGGCGTGGTCTCGCCAACCACCGCGAAATCGAGCCCCCACTTGCGGAAGATCGCCTCGGCCTCTTTCTCCTTGTCGGGCTTGAGCACCATCAGCATGCGCTCTTGCGATTCCGACAGCATCATTTCGTAGGCCGTCATGCCTTCTTCGCGGCACGGCACCTTGTCGAGATCGAGCGTGACGCCGAGATCGCCTTTAGCGCCCATTTCGGTCGCCGATGACGTCAGCCCGGCCGCGCCCATATCCTGAATGGCGATGACGCAGCCTTTTTCCATGATTTCGAGACAGGCTTCCAGCAGCAGCTTTTCCGAGAACGGATCGCCGACCTGCACGGTCGGCCGCTTCTCGGCCGAGTCGTCGTCGAATTCGGCCGACGCCATCGACGCCCCGTGAATGCCGTCGCGGCCGGTCTTGGAACCGAGATAGACAATCGGCATGCCGACGCCGGACGCCGCCGCGTAGAAGATCTTGTCCTTGCGCGCGAGGCCAACCGCCATCGCGTTGACCAGGATGTTGCCGTCGTAGCGGTTATGAAAGCGCACCGAGCCGCCGACGGTCGGCACGCCAAACGAATTGCCGTAACCGCCAATGCCGGCGACGACGCCGGACACCAGATGCCGCGTCTTGGCGTGTTCCGGCGCGCCGAACGACAGCGCGTTCAAACAGGCGATCGGCCGCGCACCCATCGTGAATACGTCGCGCAAGATGCCGCCGACACCGGTCGCCGCGCCCTGATAGGGCTCGATGTAGCTCGGGTGATTGTGGCTCTCCATCTTGAACACGCAGGCGAGCCCATCGCCGATGTCGATGACGCCGGCATTCTCGCCCGGCCCCTGAATGACATGCGGGCCCTTGGTCGGCAGGCCGCGCAAATGAACCTTGGAGGATTTGTACGAGCAGTGTTCGTTCCACATCGCCGAAAAAATGCCGAGTTCGGTCAAACTCGGCTCGCGTCCGATCAGGTCGAGCAGACGCTGGTATTCGTCCGGCTTCAGGCCGTGTTCAGCGACGAGGGCGGGTGTGATTTTTGCGGCAGCATTCACGACAGTCACGCCACCTTTTGCAAAGTATCGGTCAATCCGGCGAACAGTCCGCGCCCATCGGTGCGGCCGATCGCTTCCTCGACGTGATTTTCCGGATGCGGCATCATACCGAGCACATTGCCCTTTTCGTTGACGATGCCGGCGATGGCGTTGATGGCGCCGTTGTGATTCCAGTTCGGGTCGATCATGCCGTCCGGCGACGAATAGCGGAACATCACCCGGCCCTCGCCTTCCAGCCGCGCGATGGTTTCGCCGTCGGCGATGTAATTGCCTTCGCCATGCGCGACCGGCACGCGGATCACCTGCCCCGCATTGTAACCGCGCGTGAACGGTGAGTTGGAGCGCTCGACCTTCAGATAGACGTCGCGGCAGATGAAACGCAGGTTTTCGTTGCGCATCAGCACACCGGGCAGCAGCCCGGACTCGCAGAGAATTTGGAAGCCGTTGCAGACGCCAAGCACCAGCCCGCCTTTTCCGGCAAAGGCGCGCACCGCATCCATGATCGGCGAGCGCGCGGCAATGGCGCCGCAGCGCAGATAGTCGCCGTAGGAAAAGCCGCCGGGCACGACGACGAGGTCGGTGCCGGCCGGCAGGTCATGCTCGGCGTGCCACACCATGTTCGGCGCTGCGCCCGAGACGAGCTTGAGCGTGCGCGCCATGTCGCGCTCGCGGTTGATGCCTGGGAAAACGAGGACGGCGGCTTTCATCGCTTAGACCTGCCTCCCTCTCACCCGACGACCTCGACCCGGTAATTCTCGATCACCGTATTGGCCAGAAGCTTGTCGGCCGCCTCTTTCAGCAGCGCCTCGGCCTTTTTCGGGTCGCCGCCCTCGATCTCGATATCGAACACCTTGCCCTGGCGCACCGAGGCGACGCCGTCGATGCCGAGCGAGCGCAGCGCGCCCTCGATCGCCTTGCCTTGCGGGTCGAGAATGCCGGTTTTCAGGGTGACGGTGACGCGGGCTTTCAGGATTGGCGGCTTACCATATGAATCGCGGCGCTGGGCCGGAAACATCCCG
>CAITJJ010000172.1 GCA_903892675.1 uncultured Hyphomicrobiales bacterium
CCTACCCGAAGGACCCAGAGATCCGTCCCCTTGCTGAGGGAACAGTCCGAGCATCTGGCAAAGCCAAGGGCTACGCACCATCAGCCATCTCCTGGCGGTGTGTCCTAGTGTCCCCGGGCGGAGCCCCGGCACCGCCCGAGCGCGATGAGTGCGTGTCTCACCGCCCGCGGGCGCCGCGCCCTGCTCCACCATCCTGACGCCTCATGACAGCGCCCCCGATAAGCAGGACGAGGGAATTTAAGCATAGGATTTTTAGCTGGTCAAGTAACTTTCTTCACCACTCCCCATTGGGTTGGAATACGCGCGTTTGCCACCAATGGGGGCAATGTTCAACTTTCCATACTAACGGCCTCAATCTTGTAACTGTTCGGCCTCCCTCAGCGCGTCCCTGTGGAATCCTAACCCCGCCCAGAACGCGCCAGCTATGGCAAAGGCGCTAAGGGAGACGAACGTCCAATCAAATTCAGGAGCCGTGACTTGTTTAAAAAAGAAACTGAGCAGCCAATCACCGATTTTCGGTATTGCCTGATAAACAGGAAGAATTGGGATAAAAACACCAGCCAAAAGCGTGCCGGCCGCAAGGCTGTTGTAAATATTTGCGCGCAACTTAATCCGTTCGTTATCTGCTGCCTTTCCCATAGTCATTCCCTTCCCATTTGAGTTTCTCTGCTGGTCTCAGGTTTTCTTTTTGAGCGCTTAGTCGAAGAGATCGCCCTGACCTTTTCAACAAAAGCAGCTTCGCTTTCGTTTGCGCCGGTCTCGCGGGCCAACCCACAAATTCCGCGCATAGCGCGTCGATAACGCGCGTCACCGCGCTTATGCGCTTGGGCGGCCGACCTCTCACTACGGGAGAGCTGAAGCAAGAAGCGCCTACTCCGCCCCACCGACATCCGCCGCCGCTTTTGCGTCGGCTTCGGCCTTGGCCTCGGCGTCCCTCTTCGCTCGCTTCTCGACGAAGCCGACCGAAATGATTGAGCCCTCGTAGAGAATGAGCAGCGGAATGGCGAGCGACATCTGGCTGATGACGTCGGGCGGCGTCAGCACGGCGGCGACGATGAAGGCGGCGACGATGAAATAGCGGCGCTTCTCTTTCAATTGCTGCGCGGTGATGACGCCGATGCGGCCGAGCAGCGTGAGAATGACCGGCAACTGAAAGGCGACGCCGAAGGCGAGCACCAATGTCATCATCAGCGACAGATATTCGCCGACCTTGGGCAACAGCGCGATCGAGGCTTCGCCTTCGACGCCGGTCTGCTGCATGCCGAGCGAAAAGCGGATCAGCATCGGCAGCACCAGGAAATAGACCACCGTGCCGCCGAGCGCGAAGAAGAACGGCGTCGCAACGAGATATGGCAGGAACGCCTTGCGCTCGTGCCGGTACAGACCCGGCGCGACGAACATGTAGATTTGCGCGGCGATCACCGGAAACGCCAGAAACGCCGCGCCGAACATGGCGAGCTTCAACTGCGTCATGAAATATTCGAGCAGCGCGGTGTAGATGAATTTCGAATTCTCCGCGCCGGCGACCCAGACGAAGGGCCAGACGAGAATGTTGTAGATCTGCTTGGCGAAGGCAAAGCAGATCGCGAACATCACGCCGAAGGCGATCAGCGCCTTGATCAGCCGCGAGCGCAGCTCGATCAGATGCTCCATCAGCGGCGCCTTGGTGGCCTCGATGTCGTCGTGGCTCACGCTTTTACCCCTTGGCCGCCGGCCGGTTTGTCGGCCGCAATATCAGCCGGTTTGTCCGGCGCCGGCGTAGCGACGGCGAAATCCTTTTCGGTCACAGGCGCCGGCATCTCCGGCAGCGGGATATCGATCGGCGGCAGGACGGTGCCGGGCAATGTCGCGCCATCGGTCACGGCGTTCACCGGCGGCGGCGGCGCCGGATCGTCGGGGTTGAAGTCTTCCGCCGTGCTGGTTGGCTTGCCGGCATCCGCCATCGGGTCCGGCAACGTGAAGGCCTTCTCGATCTCTTTCTGGGTGTCGGTGAGCGGATCGTATTTGGAGATGTCGGTGACCGACGAGGCCACGTCCTCGGCCTGCTTCTTCAGGTCGGCAATGTCGGCTTCGCGCAGGGCTTCCTGGAACTGGCCCTGGAATTCGTTGGCCATGCGCCGCACCTTGGCCAGCGCCTGGCCGACCGAGCGCAGCACGCCGGGCAATTCCTTCGGCCCGATGGCGATCAACGCGACAATGCCGATCAGGAGGATCTCGCCCCAACCTAAATTGAACATGGGTCAATCAACTCCAGGCGCATGATCCCGAAAAGCGGTGGCCGGTTTTTCGGACAAGATCAGGCGCAACTTACAAAAGCTCTGCACGCCAATCCCGAAGCCAAAAAAATCCGCGGCATCGATGCGCGACGAGCGCTCGCTCACGTCAGGAGCGGGCGCGCTCGGTTTCGGCCTTCGCCGCGGCGGCCGGCGGATTGTCGATGGTCTTGACCGGCTCGGGCTTGACCTCGGCGGTCTTGTCGTCTTCCGACATGCCCTTCTTGAAGGCCTTGATGCCCTGCGCGAAGTCGCCCATCAGGCCGGAAATCTTGCCGCGGCCGCCGAACAGCAGCATCACCACGACGATGACGATCAGCCAGTGCCAGA